>CAZAHQ010000408.1:0-4160 GCA_964484415.1 uncultured Acidobacteriota bacterium
CGTCTCGGGCTCGGTGAACCGATGGCTGTGTCTGCAGAGCATGGGTTGGGAATCGACGGTCTGATCGATCGAATCGAGTCGTTGCTGGACGCGAGCCTCGGACCGGCAGCCGAGATGGACTACGACGAGGATCTCGACGCCTTGCCCGACCCAGGAGAGGAACTGCACCTTGCGATCGTGGGCCGACCGAATGTCGGAAAGTCATCGCTTATCAACCGGCTCCTCGGGGAGGAGCGGGTGACCGTGAGCGCCGTTCCAGGAACGACGCGTGACGCGGTCGATGTTCGGCTCGTTCGGGATGGCCGACGGTACCGATTGATCGACACCGCGGGCTTGCGGCGGCGCAGTAAGACGGCGAGTGCCGACGAGTCGATCGGAATCATGCTCACCCGTCGACGATTGGCTCGCGCGCATCTTGCTATCCAGGTGATCGACGCTACCGAGGGCATCACCAGCGGTGACGTGGCGATTGCTGGCGAGATCGAAGCGGCTGGCAGGCCGCTGCTGTTGGCGCTCAACAAATGGGATCTGGTGCAGAACCCCGAGGAGCGCGTCAAGCAACTCGATGATGCGATTGTTACCCGCCTGGCCTTCCTTCCAGCAGATCTGGCGAGGGTTACGGTCTCCGCGGCTACCGGTCAAAGAGCATTCAAGTTGCTGGATCAGGCGACCGAGCTAGCCGACCTGGGCTCTCGAAAGGTGCCCACATCCGAACTCAATCGTTTCCTGGAGAGCACGACTGCTCGCCACATCATGGAGGGGGGGCGAGTCCCCAAGATGCTCTACATCACCCAGTCAGGCACGCTCCCGCCCCGCTTCATCGTCTTCTGCCGGGACGTCGCCAAGATCAGCGATGGCGACCGGCGATTTCTCGAGCATCGCCTTCGGGACACGTTCGGGCTGGGTCCCGTGCCGATCAGAATCGACTTTCGGACATCGCCTCGCCGGTGACGACCCAACCCGAAACCCCACGAAACCGAACGATCCGTTTTGACACGACGGGATAGACCGCCCTATGTTTGGCCCCCCGCGCGTCGGCTGTGCGGCAGTGCGACTGCCAAGGCACCTCCCAAACGCGGGCTGACCCATTGAGGGGAGACTTCGAATGGTCGTTTTCAATTACTCGACGCGCGAACTGACCACCAAGGTCGTCTTCTACGGCCCGGGGCTGTGCGGGAAGACCACCAACTTGCAGTTCATCTATGACCACATGCCGCAAGGTGTGCGAGGCAAGATGCTCTCCCTCGCGACGAAGAGCGATAGGACCCTGTTCTTCGATTTCTTGCCGATCGACCTTGGCCAGATTCAGGGAATGAAGACCAAGGTGCAGTTGTACACGGTCCCCGGTCAGGTCTTCTACAACGAGACGCGGCGACTCGTGCTGAAGGGCGCTGATGGCGTTGTATTCGTGGCCGACAGCCAGGAGAACATGATCGACGCCAATCTCGACTCGCTGCGCAACCTCGAGGAGAACCTCCAAGCGCATGGCATGTCGATGGCAGATACACCGCATGTGCTGCAGTTCAACAAACAGGACTTGCCAAACGCGCTTCCGGTCGACGTGCTCAACGAGAAACTCAACAAGTACAACGCACCGTTCTATGAGGCGATCGCCACCACGGGTGTCGGTGTGCAGGAGACGCTTCGCCACATCACCAAGCTCGTTCTTCTGAAACTCAACGACAAATACGGGAAAGACAAGACTTCCGCGATGGGGCGAGCAGCGACGACGGTTGCTGCACCGCCGACGGGGAATTCTGCGAACGCACCTGTGATCGCAACGTCCGCCTCCAGTGCCGTGGCGAACACGGCTGCAGATGTGGCATCGATGCCGACACTCGTGAGTCCCATCGCGCCCGTCCCGCGCTCGGAGGTTGCTGTACCGACGGCTGCGAGCTTGGCAGCCCCTGCGGCAACACATTCTCAATCACCAGCCCCCTCGTCGGCGCCGAAAGTAGCCGCCATGGCCAAGCCTGCTGCTCCGTCTGTCGGGGCCGGGGCGCTGATCGCCGATGAGGACGTTCTCGGCATCGGGTTCCAGGCTCCTCGACGGTCCACGGGTGCCGCTGGCGCAACAGTGAAGATCGACCGCGGCGCTGTCTCCGTGTTGGAACGCACGGAGGTGGCAACGTCACACGCCCGGGCGACGGCGACAGCGGTGGCGGTGGATGAATCGGATCCGCTGTTCAACGAAGTGGGGATCGAGCCGACGGTGCTCCGACCCGGAGATCCACAAGAGATCCTCGTGCCGCTGGAGTTCAGAACACCGCAAGGGAGTCAGCGTTACCGCCTGACCATCCGCCTCGAGGTGTCGCGGTGACACTGACGTCATCGCGCGCGCCGCGTCGATACCTGAGCGTTCGCGCCGGAAGCTACCCGCCTGCTGTGCTCCAACACGATGTGCGGCAGTCGGTGGATCCGATCTCTACGGTGATGGCGGTCCCTCCTACCAGGAGCGTCGTACCAGTCGAAGAGCGACTGTTGGAGCAGACAGCACCGGAAATGATGGGAACCGCGTGGCGTCTCCCCGTGCTGGAATCCCTAGCTGCGGACCCAGCCCCGCAGCAATGGGGTGATGCATCGAAGCGTGACCGCGGTGTCCTGCGTACCATCCTCGGTGCGGTTGCCGGTGGAGTGATCGGTTTGTTCGCAGCGCTGCTGTTGCTTGCACTATCCGATCCGACAGAACGCCTACCGATGCTCTCGAGGCCTATCGAGCTATGGAACTACGTAGACGACTTCTGGGTGCGGGTGAGCGCGCTCATCGTGGCGGCCGGTTTCGTCCTCCTGGGCGCAGTGTTGGCGCGTTATCGGCGGTCCTCGTAATCGCGGCTTGTGCGGCCGTTGCTTTCGCTGCGAGGGAGGAGCAACCGGACGTTGCGATACCTCGTGACGGGGTAGATGTCGCCGCTCGACTCCTCGCTGGAGAGCGCGTCGTCGTCGCAGAAGTGCTCGATGTCAACTTTCGTTGCTCGCTACGAATCTTGGAGACGCTCCGTGGATCGAACATCGGAACCAACATCAAGATTGCATTTCGCGGGGTGAATCTCGAGCGCGACGCAGGCGTCGCCGCCTTCGACCCGCGCATCGGAGAAACGGCCGTGTTTGTGCTTGGGCCGGCACTTGACAGCCGCGGCGAGCCGGATGGAAGTGGCCTGTTCTCACCCAGAGGCGGTTTTCGATCGCGCATTCCGCTGCCGCTCGAGGGTCGTGATGCGCTGCTCGACGCGGTCCGCGGCATCATCAAGTTGCAAGACCTGTCAGACCAGTCCGTTGTCGATCGATCGGTCACGGACTGGTTGCAGGGAGATAACCCGTGGCTCCTGGATGTCGCACTCGACTTCGCTGCCCGATTCGGCCTCGATGATGAGACCGCGGTGCGCGCGCTTCTGACCCGGACCCGAGACTCGGCGCCACAGCGCCGCCGCCGTGCGATTCAAGCCCTCGCTCAATGGCTCATCCGCGACTCTCTTGCGACCGAGAGTGCTTCGGCGTCGTTGCAGGAACTACAGGGCACGGTTCGAGAGACGATCATCCGACTCGCTCGGATCGACACCGAGGTCGAGGTCCGGCGGGTCGCCGTTCAGCAGTTGGTGAGCCTGTCGCCTGAGGGTGTCCTGGATCTCTTGCGCGCAATCGCCAAGGAGGATCCTGCTCAGGAAGTGCGCTACGAGGCCGCCGCGGGTGTACAACGATTGTCCCGATCCAACACGAAAAGCATCGGACAAGCGCCGCGTTGACCGCAGCGGCGTCGGTTCCCTATATTCCGAGCGGAAGAGGGTATTGAGACGATCCATGGCGGGCGATCCTTTCAAAGCGCTGACGATCACGTATCAACCGGGCGAACGAATCATCGCAGCGGGGGAAAGCGGCGCGTGCATGTTCGTGGTGCAGCGCGGGAACGTTCGTTTGTTTCGCCCCAGCAGCGAGACAGCAGCAATCGAGGTTGCAACCCTGGAAAAGGGCGACTTCTTCGGCGAGGCCGCACTGTTGGACGGCAAACCGTATGGGATCGACGCCGAGGCAGTGACTGAGGCGGAGGTGGTTGAAATCGGTGCGTCGACGTTCCAGCGGATGTTGAGGGCGAATCCCGAAATCGCGGTGCGGTTGATGCGCAAGATGTCATCGCGACTCACGACACTCGAGTCACGCTTGCGACA
>CAZAHQ010000409.1:0-4159 GCA_964484415.1 uncultured Acidobacteriota bacterium
GATCATTCACATTCCGCGCAACGATGCGCCCAAGGTAATCGCGCGCTTCGGCAGCATGCTCAATCTTGTTACCCAGGTGCTGGAGCCGACGATCGGCAACTACTTCCGCAATGCGGCGCAAGGGTCGGATGTGATCGACTTCTTGAAAGAGCGTCAGAAGCGCCAGGACGACGCCAAGCATCGCATCATGGCGGCGCTTGCCGAATACAATGTCGGCGCGGTCGACACGCTGATCGGTGACATCACACCACCGGCGCAACTGATGACCACGCTGACCGACCGCAAGCTCGCCGAACAGCAGAAGATCACCTTCGAAACGCAGCGGTTGGCGGAAGACACGCGCAAGGAATTGGCTCAAGCCAAGGCACTGGCGGACACGCAACCTCGCGTCGTCGACGCCGAGCGCAGCGTGACGATTGCAGGATTCACGGCACAAGCCAAGATCGCGTCGGCTGAGGGTGACGCGCAATCAAAGACCATCAATGCCGCTGCCGATGCCAACGTGGTGCTCACCGTCGGCCGCGCCGAAGCCGAAAAAACCAAGGCGGTGGGTACCGCCGAGGCCGATGTCATCAGGCTCAAGATCGACTCGATGCAATCGGGCAACTTCGCCAGCGTCGAGATCGCAAGAGCTCTGGCCGGGAGCGGGCAGAAGTTGGTGCCCGACATCATCGCCGGTGGCGGTGGCGACGGTGGCGGGAACTCGATCGTCAGCGTCCTGCTCGCCAACATGGTGCACGACAGCATGAAGGGACGAGGGGCAGGAACCGGTAGTGGATCCGCCTCGAGCGATCCGGCGTCGCGTCGAGCGCCCGATAGCCCTGAGGGGAACCCCGCGACGTAACGCTGGCGGTGAGGTCTTGGCCAAGTCGTGGTGGCATCGAGCGCACGTGAGTGCGCTCGATGCACCTAGGTCCCTGAGTGAACGTGATTGCTATGTGGCGCCCGCGAAACGGCTGTGCCGTTTCTTCGGGAGTGACGTGTACGGCTTGCCCCGTGTATCGTCAGCCATCGAGTGAGAAGCCGCTTACTATCGCGGCCGGAAAAGCCGGGAGACTGCCAGCCGAATCGATACGCTCGGCCATGGTGGTTCCGGTCACGATGGAGAGATCGATGCAGAGACCAAACGAGAGACCGCGCGTAGCGCTTGTGACCAGTGAAGCCCTGCCGCACCTCTATGAGGATGATCTGCTGCTGGTATCAGCGCTCGACGAGATCGGGATCGACTCTCGCCCCACCATCTGGAGCGACGACAGCGTCGACTGGCTGGCCTTCGACGCGCTCGTGATTCGTTCGCCGTGGGACTACTTCGTTCGTGTCATGGAGTTTCGCGCCTGGCTCCAAGCCCGAATCGCAAGTGGCGTATGCCTGTGCAACTCGGGCGAAATCCTCGACTGGAACTTCGACAAGCGCTACCTCCAGGATCTGGCGGCGGCGGGTGTCTCGCTGGTCCCCACGATCGTCGTTCCGCAAGGCGACCGCCCCGACATCGTCGCGCTCGCGCGTGCACAGGGCTGGGAGGAGATCGTGATCAAGCCGACGATCTCGGGTGGAGCGTATCGCACACACCGATTTCGGCTCAATGACGCCGATCGATATCGCGATGACATCACGCGGACGCTGCTAGATCGCGGCCTCTTGATCCAACCGTTCCTGCCCGAGATTCTGAGCGAGGGGGAGCTCTCCCTGCTGTTCTTCGATGGTGTCTTCAGTCACGCGATCTGTAAGCGCCCCAAGGATGGAGACTACCGCGTGCAGTTCCAGTTCGGAGGCACGACGGAAACTGTCGATGTGCGCGCTGAGTGGGTTGAAGGAGCGCGCGCCTGCATCGCCGCCACTCCCGCACTGCCGGTCTATGCGCGCGTCGATGGAGTGATTCGTGATGGGCAGTTCTTGTTGATGGAACTCGAGGTGTTCGAGCCGCTGATGTTCCTGGCTCAGCATCCTCTCGCGCCTGGCCGCTTCGCGCGCGCGATCGAAGGTCGACTGGGCAGGACCGATCGAAGCACCGCTCGGTCCTAGCGACGCCCGAGCCGGATGGTTGCCGGCCGCTGGCCGAGCGCGATGCGGCGCACGCTCGACGCCCGTTGCGTCAGGCTCCGGAGTCCCTCGGGGTGAGTTTCCTCCTACCGCTGCAGGGCTGGGGCGCGCGCGGTCGCCAGGTGGAGAGCATGCAGCGTTCGCACCGGCTCGATCGGGAATCCCCGTGCGGAGCGATTCAGCACATCCTCGGTGATTGCCATCCCGATCCATGTCGCTCGGTGGCGTGCGAGGCGTCCGCGCAGGCGATGTACATTGCCTTCACGTAGCTCGCACCCGCGAGTCCTCGCGCCAACGTCCGATCAATCCCCAACAGAGTCAATGAGGAGGTGACGACCGACTCAGCGCCGCTAATCGCGACCCGCGCCTCGGCAGGGCCTCGATGGCCCAGCAGCTACGCGCAAGGAGCGCCGAGGATTCAACGTAGAGCGCTGCCATGTGAGGCCCTCGCTTCGATCGGCGTCGAGTTGAGGTAGCGCGGTGCCCTCGGCCAACTGGGCGCGTTCGCTCGACGCAAAACGATTGGCGATCCCTTGCACTCGCGCCAGTGTCGACACTTGCGGTTGCGCTAGTTTTCAGGAGTTGGTTCGTTGGGCGGGGCAGGTCATTCGGTCCCGTCAGTATCCAGCCCGCTTCATTTCAGCCTCTAGTTCGCTGCCAAAGTCACTCACGATCTTCGAGATCGTGTGTTCAGCCCACAGTCGGGTTCGGCTCTCGAATGCCTCTGTGATCGCTGGATAGACCTCGGTGATCCGGGCGCTGAGTTCGAGAGTGTCAGCACCCGCCGGGCTGACGACAAAGTCAAACGGACTTCCTGCGTCACTTCTTACGTACGGAAGCAGAGTCGTCCTCTGGCAGACGGGGACGGGTTGTGTGCACCGGATTCGGAGCTCCCATGCATCGTTGGTTCTCGGGTTTAGGGTCCTGTATCCGTCGAGGTGCCTGCTAACGCCTGTCAGGCCATTGCTTTCCCAACTCACGCCCGGAACGAGCTGCGCCTTGGCTCGAGCCGCTTCGAGCGCCGCGATCGCGAACTCGAAGACACGCTCCCCGATCGCCTGAGTGTCTGCGTGAGATAGCCCGGCGACACCCGTCAAGAGGCTGTTGACTCGCTCCGTCGCCGTCTGCATCGATTGGCCTCGAGATGCCGCGCGAAGTCGGAATGAGAATTCATACAACGCGTTGACAGTGCAATCGAAGACGAACCTCTGGAAAGCGTTTACATCACCACTGTCGGCGGCCGCAAGTGAGTCAAGGTACGAATTCTTCTGATCGCTCCATATCAGTAACGGGGTGGAGGTCGCTCTTAGTAGGAAGATCGACGCGAGCAATCTGGCGACCCTCCCGTTTCCATCGGCAAACGGGTGCACCGTGACGAACGCGTAGTGCGCGTACGCCGCCTGAGCGATCGGATGCGCACTGCAGAAATCGGTGCTACAGAGCTCCGAGATCAATCGCGCCATCTCCTGCGCGGTCTCGTCGGGTGGCGCGTAAACGAACACCTCGCCGTTTGGCTTCCACGGGTAGTTTGGTGAGGTCTTGTACTGGCCCTTGGGGAGCTCCTGTTCTTGAGGTCCGGCCGCCGTCTGCACTAAATATCCGAGTTGAGGCCCGCAGACCTCTTCATGCAGTCGTCGCACAAGCACCTCGCTGATCCGGGTTGCGCGAGTGGCCGCGTCGAGCGCTAGTTCGAACGCGTTGCGCTGAGCGTAGATTAGGTCCTCGACGGGCTTGCCCTTCTCCAATGCGATCGCCTGCCAAGCCGCTTCCTCGACTGCGACGCTCAGAGTAAACCCCCTGTCGGCGTCGTAGAGCGCTTCGAGGGCGCCTGTATTAACGGCAGCCGCTCTGAATAGTGTCTCCGCGACAAGCCGATGAGCCGCTTGTGACGCCGTTTCTTTCGCCGCTTCGAGGCTCGCGACCGCGTCCTTCCAGACATCGACCTGCATCGACGAGAGTGCAGGCCACTTTTGGAAGGGTGGAAACGCGCAGTAGTAACGGTGTGCGTTCTGCAGAATCGCTTCATAGTCTTCGCGTGTCTTCGCGATTGGGGACTCGCGCCGGTCATCGCTCATGCTGACTCGCACCTCCGTCGTGGGCTCGTGATTATGGCAGCGGT
>CAZAHQ010000410.1:0-4156 GCA_964484415.1 uncultured Acidobacteriota bacterium
GCTGATCGAACAACGGGGAATTCTGGCGCCGGTCAAACATGCCGAGGCCGACTATCTGGCACCGGCCCGGTTCGGCGACAGGCTGATGATCGAGCTCGTCTGTGCGGCGGTCGAGTCGACACAGTTCACGGTTGGCTATCGAGTGTCGCGCCGCTCTGACCTTGCGGTGTTGGCGGTCGGGCAGACGGCGCACGTGTTCGTCGACGCGACGTCTTTTCAACGCGTGGACGCGCCGCCGGAGTTGCGAGCGGCGCTTCAGGACCTGCGTGATCTGGGAGGCTAGGTCGTTTCCCAACGCTTGACACCGCGCCGGGCCAACCACAGGGCAACCAGTGCCGTTACAGCCAAAACACTTAACGCCAGTGATTGCTGAGCGAGCGACTCCTCACGCCAGAAGATCCCGTGGTACGCGTCGAGCGCCCACCCATTGGGAACATAGTCGCCGAAGCGGCGAAACATGGGCGGCATGAACAGGCGCGGCACCATGCTCCCTCCGAACGCGGCCAACACCAGCGGGATCGCGGTGGCCAACGCCTCCGCTTGCGCCTGCGATCGACACCACGCCACCACGGCCATTCCCAACGAGCCGGCCATCGCCGCGGTGAGCACAGTCACTACCAGGAAGGCGCCGATGTGCTGCCACAACGGCACGTCGTGCACGAGCCAGGCGACGATGAACACCGTTGCGAGCTGCAGCACGCCGGTGATCGTCGCCGCCAGGAAGCGCCCCATCAGCACTGGGCCGAGTCCGTGAGGCGTGGCCAGAAAACGATCGAGCAGGCCGCTGGTACGTTCCTCCTGCAGCCGCACCGCCGAGTGGAACATCGAGAGCAACAAAAACATCACGGCAGTGCCGCCGGCATAGTAGGCGACGAGATTGCGTCCCAGCGGCTTGCTGTTGACCTCCTCGGTTGCGATGGCGGCTGCAAAGGGGGAACCCTCCGTCGCTTGCGACTGGCTATTGGATGCGTCGCGATCCAACTCACGACCGACTCGCTCCAGCGCTGCTTTCTGTTCGGGAGTCAGTGGTGCTACCAGGCTGTCGAACGAGCGCATCCCCTCACGCATCGTCGAAGAGGGGAGTGAGGTGAGCAGATTCTTCTGCAAGAGTCCTGAAACCATCTGCCCGGCCACCGCGCGTGACGGATCGATCACGAGCGCCACCGCCGCCGGGCGGCCCTTGGCGCGTGGGCCGAACGTGAGCAGTCCATCCATGGCGGCTGGCGTCACGATCACGCCGGCATCGGCCTTGCCGCTACGTACCAACTCGCGCACTCGATCGGCCGTCAGCAGCGTCGGTGCTGTGTCATTGCCCGGATTACCGTCGCTTTGAACTGTACGAACAGCGTCTTCGCGCGCGAGGGCTTGCAGCAGTGCGTGGCTCTCTGCCGTCTTCGCCTCGTCAGCCAACGCCACGTCGAGCCGCCCGGCATCGCTGCTGCTGCCGCCGAATATCGCTGCGAATATCAGGAACATCACGACCGGAACGACGAACGTCAAGGCGAACGCCGCTCGATCACGAAGACGTTCTCGCAACATCGACGAGGCGATCACCCAAGCGCCGCTCATTCGCGCAACTCCTTGCCCGTGAGGTGAAAGAACAGATCGGCCAAGCTCGGCTCGGCCAAGGAGATTTCGGTCAAGGACAATCCCAACTGTTCGATCTGCGTACGGCGTGTGCCGAGTGCTGCGAATCCGCCGGAGGCGGCACCCGACCAGCGTCGCTCGTCCTGCGCGTGCGGAATCAACCCCGACTCGCGAAGTGTGGCTCCGGCCGACGCTCCCGGCGGAGCGGCGAGGCGGATCGCGAGACGACGTTCGTCGCCGAAGTTCCTCGCGATCAACTCGGTGAGTGTTCCTTCGGCGAGTAGACGGCCCTCATCGAGCACCCCGATCCGATCGGCCAACTCTTCGGCTTGAGCCAGATCGTGCGTGGTGAGCAGCATCCCTACGCGCTGAGCTCGCAAGCCAACGAGCATTTCGTGGATCTTCAGGCGCGCTTGCGGATCGACCCCCACCGTTGGTTCGTCCAACAGCAGGATGGTGGGGCGATGCAGCAGCCCGGCTGCAATGTTGACGCGTCGTTTCATGCCGCCGGAGAGTGTCGAAAGCCGGCTCGCGGCGCGATCGGGCAGTCCGATCCACTGCAACGCCTCGTCGACCCGCGCGCCGATTTCCGACGATGAAACGCCCGACAGTCGTCCGATCGTGGCGAGGTTCTCGCGCGCCGTCAGCGCATCCCAGAGTGCGATCTCCTGCGGCACCAGACCGAGCCAGCGCCGTGCCTCCGGATCGCGGCGCGGATCGCGACCGCCGATCGAGACGTTGCCGTCATCGAGCCTCACTTGTCCGCAGATGGCGCGAATCAGCGACGTCTTTCCGGCGCCATTCGGGCCGAGCAACGCGTAGATCTCGCCCGGATGAATCGCGAGGGTGACGCCGTCCAATGCGGCACGCTTCCCGAAACTGCGTCGCGCTCGCGTGACCTCGAGTACCGCAGGGGGCGATTGGCTCACTGCCCGGATTGCTGCTTCTGGATCATCTCCATCATGTCGAGTGCTTTCACAGTGTAGTCGGCCGGTATCTCATACGTGCCGGCCGGTGCAGGTTTACTTTCGACCGACGTGACCTCTCCGCGAGTGTTGATCTTGTTGCCCATCACATCGATTGAGACCTCCGAACGCACCGCCATCCCCTCGAGCTTCGCCAGGTCCTTCATCCAGGCGGTCGCCGGTTGCAGCTCACTGATATCCGCCATCATCTCCTTGTAGCGCGACATCTCGGGGAGCTTGATCTCGGACGTCATCCAGAACGTCATGTCGATCGACAACCCCATCGCCGAGGTTGCCTTCATCTTCACCTGCTTGGTGTTGAACTTCCCGACCTTCTCGGCGGTGTCGGTCGGCGTCACGGTCACGGTCATGGCGCCCATCTGCTTCATCTGCTCGGCCATCGCTTCCATTCCGGCTGGAAACAGCTTTTTGAAGTCGATCGGCAGATCAACCGACAGCGCCGTCTTTGCCTTTGGATCGAGCAGGTAGAGTTTCTTCTGATCCATCCGCACGACCACAAGCTGCTCGTCGCCACCGGTCCGCATGCGATCGCTGCTGATCCAAGAGGTCGTCGTTCTGTCCTGCGCAGGGCGGGCCTGCCCCATCATCGAGGTCGGATCGGTATGCACCGTCTCGACAATCATCATGTCGGCGCGTGAAGCAGTGGCTGCCAACAGAATCAATGTGGCGGTGAAGATTCGGCATCGCATCATGTCGTTGTCCCTCGTGTGCACGCGCGGCGCACGCTCGACCGACCCTCCGTCGGCTCGATGCGCCAGAGACTATCACGGCGGGATGATGCGCCCAGTAGCCGACTGAGGTAACGTGCCGGCTGCTGATAGGCGCCGAGGCTGCTGTGCCATCGGCTCAGCACGATGGAGGCAGGATGTCCGCTCGACTGCTCGTTTTTGCCGGTAGCCTGCGCGCCGGTTCCTACAACAAACGCCTCGCGCGTCTGGCGGCGAGTGCCGCCCGCGGTGCCGGAGCGGAGGTGATCGAGATCGACCTCCGAGACTATCCGCTTCCAATCTTCGACGAGGACCTCGAGTCCGAACAGGGATTGCCTGAGCATGCAGTGCAGTTGAAGACGTTGTTCAAGCAGAGTCACGGGCTGATCGTTGCCTGCCCCGAATACAACAGTTCGATCACGGCGGTCTTGAAGAACTCGATCGATTGGGTCTCCCGTCCGGCGCCCGGTGAACGAGCGTTTGAACCGTTCGAGGGGAAGGTCGCGGGCCTGCTCAGCGCATCTCCCGGCGCGCTCGGTGGGATGCGTGGTTTGGTCGTGGTGCGGATGATGCTGAGCAATCTGCGGATGTTGGTACTCCCTGATCAACTCAGTGTGTCCAACGCCAGCCAGGCCTTTGATGACAGCGGAGCGCTGAACGATGTGCGTCAGAATTCGGCGCTCAACAAACTGGCGCAGCGCGTGGTCGAGGTAGTCTCGCGATTGAATTGAGTCGATCGCGCGCTAGACGATTTGAAGTCCGTCGGCAAACAGCGCTGCCGCTTTGCGTCGACTCGGCTTGCCGTCGCCGGCAGTTGGAAACGCATCGACCCAGATCACACGACGCGGTCGCGCAGCGCCTTGCAGCCGCGACTCC
>CAZAHQ010000411.1:0-4124 GCA_964484415.1 uncultured Acidobacteriota bacterium
GCCGGTGTGGTAGATCGGAAGGAGCGGGTGCGGCGCTTCGCTAGCCTGACCGCCGAAGGACGAGAGGCGATTGCGCGCGGCATCGATTCGCGTGACGAGGTCAACGAGCTCAGCACCGAACTGCTCGTCTCCGGGCGATGGCGTGAGGTCGAATTCCGTTCCTACGACATCAGTCTCCCGGGCCCGCGCTTGATTGCTGCCAAGGAGCATCCGTTTCGGAGGATCTTGGAGAGCACACGGCGCGTGTTCCTCGAGATGGGATTCAGCGAAACGGCAAGTCCGTGGGTCGAATCTGGTTTCTGGGATTTCGACGCGCTCTTTCAGCCCCAGGATCACCCTGCGCGCGACATGCAGGACACGTTCTATGTCAGTCGCCCGGCGCGCGCTCGGCTCCCTTCCGAGTCGCTGGTGCAAGCGGTCGCACAGACGCACGAAACCGGTGGCAATACTGGCTCGCTCGGTTGGCGCTATCGATGGGATCGGGCGCTGGCGGAGCAGACGGTGCTACGAACCCACACCACCTCGGCCACGATTCAAGAACTCTCTCTCGATCCCAAAGCGCCCCGCAAGGTGTTTTGTGTCGGGCCGGTGTTTCGCCGCGAGACCATCGACTACAAGCACCTGCCGGTGTTTCACCAGGTCGATGGCATCGTGATCGATGAGCATGCCTCGTTTGCCGGCTTGATGACGTTGTTGCGAGCGTTCTACGGCAAGATGGGATTCGACCGCCTGCAGTTTCGACCTGGGTTCTTTCCGTACACGGAACCGTCCGTCGAAGTCTTCGTCTATCTCGAGGCGCGTCAGGATTGGGTCGAGATGGGCGGCGCCGGTATTTTTCGCCCCGAGGTTGCTGGCCCATTGGGCTGCACGGTGCCAGTCCTTGCGTGGGGCTTGGGGCTCGAGCGGCTCGCGATGTTCCGCTACGGTCTGTCGGATATTCGAGAACTGTATCTAGCGCATCTGGATTGGCTGGAGGAGACGCCGCTGTGCCGGTAGTTGGAGTTCCACTCGACGAGTTCTTCGCCTGCCTTGGGACCACACTTCCAAGCGACCAACTGGTCGATGAGCTGCATCGCTTTGGCTGCTCGGTCGAGGGACGGGTAGTGGTCGTACGGTACCGATGTACTGCCTGCGCTGCCCTCTCCGAGTCGCCGAAGGGTGAGCCGCCCCCCGCACAGTGCGACCGGTGCGGCGCCGATCTACGTGCGCAGAATCCCGCGCCGCAGGGGACGGTCGAGACACTTCGCATGGAGTTGCTCGCTGTCCGTCCCGACGTCTTCGATCCAGCGGGGTTGGCGCGTGCCATGAAGGGTTTCCTCGGTCTGGCGAGTGGGGCGCCAAGGTACGCGGTGCAGCCCAGCGATTGGCACGTCGATGTCGACGCCGCTCTTGCCGGCCCCGAGGTGCGCCGACCGAGGATCGCGTGTGCGATCGTCGAAGGTGTGCAGTTCAGCGAAGCCTCGTTGCGCTCTCTGATGAAGCTGCAGGAGAACGTGCACTGGGCGTTGGGACGTGACAGGAAGCTGGCGTCCGTCGGCGTCTACGACCTGGCGACGGTGAAAGGGCCGCGGTTGCGCTACCGAGCGGCTGGGTGGGATGAACTCAGCTTCGTGCCGCTGGGCTTTGATGGTTCCGACCCCGGCAATGCACTGACGCCTGAACAGATCTTGGCACGACACCCGAAAGGCAAGGCCTTTGCTTGGCTGCTCGAGTCCGCCGGTTGCGTGCCTCTGTTGCAGGACGCAGCGGAGGGAGTGTTGGCGATGATCCCGATCATCAACAGTGAACGCACTCGCGTCACGCGAGAGTCCCGGGATCTGTTCCTCGACTGCACCGGCCTGGATGATCGACAGGTCGATCGGGCGTTGGCGATCGTGGTCACGAGTCTGTTGGAATCATCGCCAGGAGCCACGGTACGCAGCGTGACGATCGACTACCCGGCCGGTTCCCGCGTCACGCCCGACTTCACGCCGCAGCGTGTCAGCGTCGACGCGCAGGCAGCCGCCCGACTGATCGGGATCGCTGCGACGGCGACGGAGATCGTCGAGCTGCTGAAGCGGATGCGACATGATGCGCACGCGGACGGCGATCGCATCGACGTCGATGTCGCTCCATTCCGGTCCGACATCATGCACGAACGTGATCTGGTCGAAGACATCGCAATCGCTTACGGCTACGACAACATTCCCAATGTATTGGTAACGGCAGCGACCTTTGGCGCCCCCCATCCGAGAGAGCAGTTGGCGACCCGCGCGCGTACCGCGCTGATCGGCCTGGGCGTCACCGAGGTGATCACGCTGCCGTTGACCAACGAGACGGCGGCGTTCGAGCGCACCGGACTGCTCGATGATCGGAAACACGTCACGCTCGCTCACCCGATCAGCGTCGATCAGACGATGGTGCGGGTCTCCACCCTGCCAGGCCTGATGGAAACCCTGGCGTTGAATCTTGGCCACCCTTATCCCCAACGGATCTTCGAGGTCGGGCTCTGCGCGCAGTTGGATGAAAGTGTCGAGTCGGGTGCCAGCGAATTCTTGGTCGCGTCAGCGGCTCTGGCGGGAGATGGCCTGGGGTACGCCGATATCCGCGCGCTGACAGAGGCTCTCTTGAGGGAACTGCTGGCCGGCACCGCGACGATCGAATGGCGTCGCAGCACAAGTGCGCTGTTCGTGCCGGGTCGCGGTGCCGAGTTGTGGATCGACGACATCTTCCGTGGGCGATTGGGCGAGATTCACCCTGCCGCACTCGAGCATCACCGCATCATCCACCCCGTGGCGGCGTTGGAGTTGCGATTGCAAGCGTGACTGTCGATTTGCTGCTGCAAGACGCGCCAGTAGTTGCTTCACCGCGCCGATTCGTGGTTTGCTGCGCGCGTCATGTGCGGACGATACACGCTGACAGTGCCTCCCTCGGCGATAGCGACAGCCTTTGGGTTGACGTCGGTTCCAGCATTACAACCGCGTTACAACATCGCGCCCACTCAAGCAGCAGCGATCGTTCGGTCAGCAGCCGCTGGGGTCGAACGCACGCTCGACAACGCTCACTGGGGTTTGATTCCGTCGTGGGCCAAAAATCCGTCGATGGGAGTACGCCTGATCAACGCCCGCGCCGAAACCCTGAGTGAGAAACCGGCGTTTCGCACGGCGCTGCAACGCCGGCGATGTTTGGTTCCCGCCGATGGGTTCATCGAATGGGTCGCCGACGGCAAGCTCAAACAACCTTGGTGGATTACGCTCGAGACCCGAGAGCCGTTTGCATTCGCTGGCCTGTGGGAGAGTTGGAAACCGAAGGACGCCGCAGCGCCGATCGAGTCGTTCACGATCATCACGACCGAGGCCAACGACTCGGTGCGTGCCGTGCACACACGAATGCCGGTCATGCTTCCCCCCGAGGCGCACGAGGACTGGCTCGATCCCGAACGCCGCGACACCTCGGCGCTGATGTCGTGGCTCGCGCCGTGCGCCTGGGCGAAACTGCACTTGCAGCCGATCTCGCGACGAATCAACAACGCACGAAACGACGATCCCGAATGCGTCGCGCCGCAGAGTTCCTCGGGGTAGGCGAGCGCGGTGCGCAGCGAGTGGCAACCGAGAAGCGAGTCGTTCGAAAGCGACACAAGGAGATCCTCAGTGATCAGCGTCCGGGTTCTTTTGGTGAGCGCGGCAATCGTGTTTCTTCCGGCGGTCCACGATCGTGTTGCGATCGCCTCGGAGACGAGCCAGTCGCTACTGTCGTCGCAGATCAAAGAGATCAGGCTCGACAATGGACTGCGGATCGCCGTGCTCGAGAAGCCGACATCTCCGACGTTCGCCGCCCTCTATCAGTTCGGCGTGGGTGGTGCGATGGATCCAAAAGGGCGCAGTGGTATCGCACACCTGCTGGAGCACATGATGTTCAAGGGCTCGACCACGATCGGCGTGACAGACGCGGCCAAGGAGCAGGCGCTTCTGCAGCGTCAATCGGCGCTGTGGCACACCCTGCACACGGAACTCGATCGACAGGCCGATCCGTTCGATCCAGCCGATCCTGCCACGATCGAGGCGCTCAAGAAACAGATCAGCGCTCTGGACGAACAACTCCAACAACTCACGATTCAGAACGAGTACGACGAACTGGTCACGCGG
>CAZAHQ010000412.1:0-4092 GCA_964484415.1 uncultured Acidobacteriota bacterium
GCGCGCGCACACGGGATCGAGATCTCCGCTTCCTGAAGCAACAGCTCCGAATGATCAACGGTGGTGACGTTCTCGAGCGCGGTGACACAGCGATCGCCGTGCGTGGCTCGCAACGCTTCGAGTTGGTCGATGTCGATGCCGCGTGGCTGCACCACCGCGCCAGCGCGCGTTGAGACGCCCACGAGTCGAACCCCATTTGCGGCCAACAGCGGCATGAGCGCCGAACCAACCCGGCCATACCCTTCCAGCAGCACGCGCGCTCCGGCCAGCGGAACCCGGCGCACCGCGCACGCCGCCTGGATCGAGGCGAGCACAGACCACGCCGTGTACTGATGTGAACGCTCACGCCAATTCGTAAGACCAAGATCGATCCGAGCACCGCTGAGCAACGCGCGAAGGTCGGAGAGATCGATTCCCATGTCGATCGCAGGGGTCCAGCGACCGGTTGCAAGCTCCTCTCGCCACGCAACACCCAACGCCGATAGTGCCGCGTGCCGTGCCTTCAGATCCACACCCGCAGGGAGTCGAAGCGCAGCCTTCGCGCCCCCCATCGCCAACCCGGCGAACGCGTACTTCAGCGTCATCGTCCTTGCCGCCGCGAGCAGTTCCGCCTGATCCAGGTCTGGAACGATCCGCAATCCGCCGAACGAACGACCGTGCACACAGCGATCGATCGCAAGCCACCCTTCCGCTCGATGCTCGCGCAGCTCAACGCGCCGCAGTGACGGAAAGTCGATGTCGCTCATTGAAGCGTCGAGACCACGGCTCGGCGCTTTCCAGAACCGGTTCGAGGCAACTCCGCGACTTGGTGGAACTCGATCGTCACCGGTTCCTCCCCTAGCCCGCGCTGAACCAACCCCATCAATTCGGCTCGATCGCGCAGGTCGAGCCGTTCGGCGGCAACGACGCGAAGCGCCAGTCGGTCCAGTCGTAGTTGCACGATCTGGAATTCGCGAACTCGTCGATCGTGCTCGAGCAGGCTGACCGATCGAGGCGATACACAGCGCCCGCTCGGCAATCGCAGCAGATCGTCGCGGCGACCCTGAAGCTCGACGATGGTCATCCCGCGCCGCCCGCACTCGCATTGGTGGTGACGTTCGACGCGAGCCCGATCGCCAATCCGATAACGCGCCAGTGGGAAACGCCGATGGTAGAGACTGGTCAGCAGCAAGTCTTCGAAACCACCGTCATCGCGGGTGGTGGGATCGGTTTCGATCATCACAGCGCCATCGAGTGCGTGAAGGGTCCCCGCTTTGCAGGCAAACGCGACTCGAGGGAGTTCCACACTTCCATAGCTTTCGAGCACACGGCATCCCCACATCGACATCAACCGCGAACGAAGGCGCTGGCTGAGTGGCTCGCCATTGGTGATCACCAGTCGTGGCGGTGTCGATCCGCGCAGATGTCCGTCGCGCAACAGCACGTCGAGATGGCTCGGATACGCATAGATGGCGTGCGGCCGGAAGGCGTCGATCACCTTGGCGACCTCGTCGCCAGGAAGCCGCAGATCGATACGACGCACCTGCCATGGCCCCAGTCGGTGCGCACGCGAGCCGTCGCCGATCGGCACGCACAGATGAGCGATCCGATCACCAGGGCGCATCCCACTCATCAGGAAACCGTACGCGACAGCCCCCAATCCGGCAGCGTACTCGCCCAGCGGCAGGGTCAGTCGAAGCGGCGACCCTGTCGATCCGCTGGTGGAGAGTTCCACCGCAGCCTCGAGTGCTGTCGACCGTTGTTCGATGCGGGTCCGTAGTTGCTCACGCTCCAGAACCTCACGCTCATGCCATCGACTTGCGACCGCAGCGCCGAACAGCCGTCGTCGTTGGCGTCGCTGCCAGGACTCCCGCTGCGCATGCCCGAGCCGGTCGATGACTGCGAAGCGCGTGAATGCTCGCGCCACTCCTGCGTACAAGCGCGCAGCGGGCAGGACGGCCGGGTCTGGCGCCCAGATCATGCGCAATCAACCACGATGAAACGGCCGATGCGAACGACGCACCGATGACCGTCCACCGTGGATACCGCAGCTCTTCGTTGCTCGCGTCTAGACAACAGTCGCCGCGGCTGACGGCCAACTGCGGCACGCCTTTGTTCCTGTTCGAGGATCGGTCTGTCGAATGGCGTGCAAGACACGGTCGCTCCACAAGGCCCAGTCTGTAGGGCCCGCCGTGAGGGTAACCCACGATGGGCGCGACGATGCTGGTGGTTGTCGAGTTGCTGCAGAGATTCACGCCCCCCTGTTCCCGGCGACCACCGTTCTGGCGACAATGGGGTGATGAAACCGTGGGCCAAGGGGCTGATAAAGAGCGTCGCGCTCTACGGGATGGCGGCCGGGCTGTTGATCGTCGCCCTGCGGTTCGCGGAGTATCGCTTCCTGGTGGTCGCACACTCGTTCGAGATCTACGCGGCGATCATCGCGCTCGCCTTCGCGATCGTGGGGATTCGGCTTGGTCTGACGATCAACAAAGAGAAGATCGTGGTCAAGGAAGTGCCGGTCGAGGTGCGGGTGCCCAACGACCAACCGTTCGTGGTGAATGCCGCGAAGGTCGAGGAACTCGGCATCACGGCACGCGAACTCGAGGTGCTTGGGTTGATCGCCGAGGGGCTCAGTACCAAGGAGATTGCCGACCGCCTGTTCGTCAGCGAGAACACGGTCAAGACCCACACCAGCCGCGTGTTCGACAAGCTCGGCGCGAGCCGCCGGACCCAGGCCGTCCAACTCGGCAAACGTCTCGGATTGATCGCCTGATCGGGTGATTTTGGTCGGAGAACCGCAAGATCACCCGAACGGATGACGACAGTCACCAAGCTCGCCCGGTAGATTCGCGCCGGAAAGGAGCTTTGAACTCATGAAGAAAACGGTCCTCACATTCGGTCTGCTGTCCGGCGCGCTGTCGGCCCTGATGATGTTCGCCACCGTTCCGTTCCTCGACACCATCGGCTTCGAGCGGGGCGCGATCGTCGGATACACGGCGATCCTCGTCTCGTTCCTCTTCGTCTATTTCGGCATCCGCTCGTACCGCGACACCGTAGGGGCCGGTCGCATTACCTTCCGGACCGGATTCGGCGTCGGCATTCTGATCACCCTGATCTCGTGCCTCTTCTACGTGATCGCGTGGGAGATCGTGTACTTCCAGTTCATGCCCGACTTCGGTGCAAAGTACGCTGCGTATCTTGCCGAACACCTCCGTTCCACGGGTGCGAGCGAGGCAGCGATTCAAGCCGCACTGGACCAGGGGGCTGAGCTCAAAAGGATGTTGGACAACCCACTCACCAACGCTGCCATGACATTCACCGAGCCGTTTCCAGTCGGACTGCTGGTGACGCTCATTTCTGCTGCCGTGCTGCGCAAGAAGTAATCGTCACGACCGGGCACCGGGTCGTGTTGCCGCAAGGTTCGGCTGCACGGTGTTGCACCGTGATGATGCGGACAGAAGATCACCGCCGAGTCGACGATTTCTCTGCCTGCGGAAATCGACGCACTCACAACAAGGGGGCCCAGCTCGACGCTTCAGCGCGTCGAACTGGGCCCCCTCGCAGTGATCGGCCACGACAACGTGATCAGAACGTTTCGGATCCCTGGCAAGCGGTGGCGCAGGCACTCGGACAGGAGTTGGCGTCCGGTGCGTGCGTGGTCACAAACGACCCATCGCTACAAATGCATCCGCACTGAACCGGTGGGGGTGGTGCCGGCCGGCTGCGTGCGGCTAGGAAGCTCGTCATTCCGAAGACCGCGACACAAACGGAAAGGAGGGCAGCGATACGGACTAGCTTCTTCATAGCGATTCTCCTTGGGAAATGAAAACCTCGACGGTGCCTTGTACTCCAGTCCGACAAGCGCGGTCAACGGTTGATCGCGCGAATCTGACACCGCCCCAAGAGATGGTTCGTAGTCGCTGCGCGAGGGGCGCGTACTTTCCGGAGGGCAGGTTCAATCGGTCCGTGCGCCTGGGTGACATCCGCGTAACTTCTCTGCCCGGAGGAATTCCCGATGCTAACCGCCCGCCCGATCCGCTTTGCTTTCGCCGTCGCCGCATTCTTCACGGCGGGCAGCGTGTTTGCGGCTCAGCTCGTCAGCTATTCGTTGCC
>CAZAHQ010000413.1:0-4092 GCA_964484415.1 uncultured Acidobacteriota bacterium
GAAGCTCAATGAGTCGGCGTCGAGTGCTGCATTCAGCTCCTCAATCGAGTGCACGCTGTTGCCGCCGACTTCGGCGAAACCGCCCGCGGACGGCTCGAGTCGATAGCGTGCTTCGGTGGCGCCATGCGGATGGAAGAACGCGAGCGGTGCTCCGGGGCGCACGGCGATCGAAGCCTCGTATCCGGCCGCCTCGAGTTCCAACACACGCTTCGCCAAGGCGTTCGCGATCGGGTCGGCGTTTCGCAGCGCTGTTCGGTGGACCCGTGTCGCGGCTGCACCGAAAGCGCGATCACGCGGGTCGATCAGTACCAGGCCGTCGTCTGCGAACAGCTCCGCAAGCACCTGCGCGAACGCATCGGCCCATCCAGCGCCCGCTCGGTAGTGACGCTCGAGTCGCTCGAGGTGAGTGTTGGCGTGAGGCAGGTGCGCGAGCGCGGTGCGTAGTACGGAGAGTTGCTCGATCACCGCCGCAGGGAGTGAGTGATGCGCAATCGAAACACGCTGCTGCGGGTCGGCAGGCAGCGAGAGCGTGAGCGTCTCCGCCTGGCCATGGGAAACAGCACAACTCGCGATCTCGACCAGATCGTGATCTTCGGTCTGCAGCCAGAAGACCGGAACCACCGGCTGCCCCGACTCTTGCGACAACGACTGCGCCACACGCACGGCGGTCGCTGCCTTGTAGATGGTGTAGAGCGGCCCGAGGAACAGTCCAACTTGTTGTCCGGTGACGACCGCAGCCGCGCCCGAGCGGAGCGCATCGAGGTGTGTCTCGCGCGCGGCGCTCGGTGCGTATCGCGCGTTCTGCGTCGTGAGGCCTCTCGCGACGGCGGCCTCGAGTGGACGCACCGCACGGCGGACTGCCGCGCGGCGCTCGTCGGCAGAAAACGGGTGAGGCCCGAAGAATCGTCGAGCCTCACCCGTTACGTACGCTTGGAACAGACTGGAAGACACCCGTGTGGCTCGCTTACTTCTTCCAGTCCTCGATCGCTTTGGCGATCTGAGCGCTGAAGAACGCGTAGGTCTCGTTCCCCTTGCCCAAGTTCTGCGATTGTTGGGCGACCGTGATCGCTTCGGACTTCTTGCCAAGCTTGGCGAGCACCTGCGCCTTGATCCAGTTGTTCCACCAGCCCGGCTGAATCCCGATCGAGGTGTTGATGTAGGCCAGCGCTTGATTCAGGTCGCCGCCGCTATCAAGCATGTAGCGCGCCGCCATGAAGTGCGGACGCCACGCATCGCTGAGCGACGAGTCGATTCCCTTCATGACTTGAGCTTTGGTATCGACGGTCAGCGGGATCCTGACGCGCAACTTTTCCCACTCCAGATCGAGGTTGGCCGACGAGTCGGTCGTGTCGGAGTAGAGGAACGTCATCCGCTCGCGCACTGCCGGCAGCGGCTCCGGTGTCACCGTGATGCGCGCGACATCTTTCTTCTCGTCGTAACTGTCGGTGCCACCTTGCTCCCAATCGCTGTTGAGAATCACCGTCCAACTGCTGCTGGTAGGAATGGTGAAGATCGAATAGGAACCGGCCGGGATTGCTTTGCCGCCGAAGCTGAAATCGCGGCTGGCCGTGAGCTTCGTCGCCGAGTTGGCTCCCGTGCGCCACAGTTGGTTGTACGGAACCAGTGCACCCCAGATCGGACGGCCCTTCACCCCGGGGCTCGAGTAGTCGATTGCGAAGTCGGTGATTCCGACCCGTTGTTCGGCGCGCGCCTTCGGGCTGGGGGCTGGTGTTTCGACGGCGCTCTGCGCAAATGCGGCGCTGGCGCCAAACGCGAGGGTCAGTGCGGCGGTCGTAAGAAAAGCGGTCGAAGAACA
Organism: uncultured Acidobacteriota bacterium; assembly: GCA_964484415.1. Lineage (GTDB taxonomy): Bacteria > Acidobacteriota > Polarisedimenticolia > J045 > J045 > JANNUT01. The sequence continues at coordinate 1,817 of CAZAHQ010000413.1, forward strand.
TCGAATAGGGGACATGCAAGGCTCCTTCGTGGGGACAACGCAGTGTGCGTGGTTGATCGGAACGTAAAACGAGCGACGGATTCTACTGGCATCGGTGGTGTGGGCAATGTGGCCGCGCGGCGGTGAGCCTCGTTTTACGTGATGCTGACGGGGGATCGTGGGGGGGCAGGCCGCATTCGTGGGGGAAGCGCGATGGGTGGCGCGGTCGCCGTGTGGTCGATGGTGGGTGTCTCGCCGGTGGCGCCGGCACCGACTGTTGCGGGAGTGCTCGCTGTTGGTGTTGAGGCGAGTGGTGGCGGTGGCGGTTGGCTGGTCATGTTTGTTGAGGGGCTGATGGTTTGCAAGCAACGGCTCGAGGGGGGCGTGCCGCTCGCGGTCACGGGTGTCGGTGGTGCGGGTTGTGTTGGAGGTGAACGGCGCTAGGGGCGATGAGGCGTGGTTCTGGGGGCGAGTCGAGCGTGCTGCGGTCTTGTTGGGGGGGAATGATCGACGGGCGTGTGCGGTTGGTGGCGTTGGTTCGGAGTGATCGCGAGGTCAAGCTCTTCAGCGTTTCGTACGGCGTGTGCAACGAGGTTGCGTCTCTTGCGTGGAGCGGAATGTCATGGTGAGGCCGAGATGCTGTGAAGAGAGCTGGCGCGTCGCTCGATGCGAAGGCTCGGCAGCGCGGTGATCAATGGCGAGACAACGCGACGGTGTGAAGGGCTGGGAAGGGGAGGGCACCGCGGTGTCACGATGAGGTGTCGAGGCAACGTGTCGACGTGAAGGCGCCGAATCGTGAAGGCACCGCATCGCGAATGCACTGCATGGCGAAGGCAAAGCAATGCGGAGGTCAAGCGTCAAGACACTGCGGAGATGCATCATCGTGAGAATGCAGAGACGGCACATCGTGACAACGTAGAGGCGAAGCGTTGTGACGATGCGACACTGCGCGGCGATGAATCCGTTCGCGCGCGCGACCAACGCGCACAGTCGATGAAGTGCATCTCGCAAGCGCAAAATACTTCTGCTTTCTACGCGCACTTTCGATTGTTCTGCGCGCACGAATCACGTACAGTCACTGAACATCAAAGGTGACGCATGTCGCATTCGATTCAACGCTCAACACACTCCACATCGCTGTCGCATCGGATCGCGGCATTGCAGGCCGACGCGGTCGCATGTCGACTTGCCTCCGAAACGGTACGCGTGTTGTTGCCGTTGGCGAAGGTCAGCGCGGCGGTGCTGAGTCGCGAGCTGTGGCGCAGCGCGGGGTACTCCTCGCTTCACGATCTGGCGCGCGAGCGGCTCGAGCGCAACAGCCGATGGGTGCGTGAGCATGCGGCACTGCATGACGCCGTCGAGCGGTTGCCGGCGTTGCGCAGCGCTACGACGGGTGAGGATGGTGGCGCGCCACTCGGATTGTGCAAAGCACTCATGGTTGGCCGTGTCGCAACGCCGGAGACGCTCTCAGACTGGGTCACGTGTGCTCGACAATTGACAGTATCGGCGTTGCAGCGGTTCGTGCGAGGGCGCGCCGATGGAACCCCGGTGGTGTTGGAGTCCGGCGCCGATTGTGCCAGCGACCTTCCAGCGATCGTTTCGCGTAGCAAAGGCAAAGAAGCAATGTCGGTGGGGGCGACGATCGAGAGCCAAGTCGGCGCCCAGCATGGCGCGCCTGCAATCGCTGATATCGGTGAGGTGCCCCGTGTTTCGTGGTCGATCCCGGCACCGCTGGCAGTGCATGCGGCGTTCGAGAGTGCGCTCGATCTGTATCGTCGCGTGGAAGGCGGCGATGCGACGGTGACGTCGTTTGTCGAGGCGCTGGTCGCGGAGGAGTATGCAAGCGGTCATCCCCCGGACGTTCTCCAACCGATGTTCAGCTTGACGGAGTTGCCCAAGCAAACGTGCGACGCCCGTCCGAGCCCGGAACTCCCCGCGCTGTCGGTGGCGCGCGAGACGTTGGCGACGCTCAACGAGATGACGGTTCGAGCGGGTGCGGGGACCGATCGTGACGTGCTTCATCAGTTGGATGTTCTGTCTGCAGCGACTGACGTGATCGAACGTAACCTCGCGGCATTGCTGGTCGAGATGAGCGGTCATGGCGTCTTGCGAGAGCTGGGGTTCGAGAGCATCGGCGCCTACGGTGAGAATCGATTGGGTCAGGGCCGCACCACTATCGAGAATCGCGTGCGCGTGGCGCGCTCGCTGTGCAAGCGCCCGTTGCTGCAACGCGCATACGTAACCGGTGCTATTGGCCTCGAGAAGGGGCTGCTTGCGGTACAGATTCTGGGTCCGGG
>CAZAHQ010000414.1:0-4079 GCA_964484415.1 uncultured Acidobacteriota bacterium
CCCGCACTGGTCTCGCCGCCTTGGCCGAGGAGTATGCGGGCGTGGTGTTGGACAAGAGTCAACAGACCATCGACTGGTCCTCGCGCCCGCTCCCGGCACGCGCACTCGCGTATGCGGCGCTCGATGTGGTCTGCCTGTTTGCGGTGCGCGATGCGCTCGGTTCGCGCGTAGAGCAGTTGAATCGTCAATCTTGGGTCAGCCAGATGTGCCGGCGGCAGGAAGCCGAGCGCAGTCTGGACGAGCCTCGCAGCGACGTGACCTATTTGCTGGAGAAGGTCTCCGAGGCGAGGCGACTGGATCCGCGCGCACGTGCCGTACTGGGGGCGCTGCTCGAGTGGCGAGAGACCGAGGCGTCACGGCGCAACCGTCCAGCGTTCAAGATCTGCGAGTCATCGGTCCTCCTCAAGCTCGCGCAGGGTGCTGTCGAAGGCTCGGTATCTCCGCTCTCACTGCTACCGGAGCGACTCTCACAGCGGTATGGGGAGGCGATCGCTCGACAGATAGCCGTAGGACTTGCGGGCCCGGAAGTGCCAAGAGTACGGCGGGAGCCTGCGCGGGTTCCGAGCGCGGATGAACGACGCCGATTGACGGCGCTAAAGTCGGTGCGAGAACGGGTCGCCCGCGAGCTGGGGGTAGAACTCGGTTTGATTGCACCGACGGCATCGCTCGAATGGATCGCTCGGGAGTATCCGAACGATCCGGCAGCGTTGAATGATGCTGGGCTACATCCGTGGCAGATCGAACTGCTTGGCGGCCGGCTGATCGCCGCAATCGCTGCTGACGCGGGCGAGGGCTCACGGCCCGCGGTATCTTCTCCTTCCGGCGCCGCATCAGGACCACTCCCGGCGCTCGACAAGGAGTCCGACGAATGACCCGAGGATGGCTGATCGCGTTCAGCATCGCCCTCTGCGCTGGCGGGCCGGTGCTGGCCGCGGCCAAGGCTGTGTTTCCGGAAAAGACCTTTGACGCGGGTGACGTACAGCTTGGTGACGTGATCACGCACGAGTTCTTGGTGAAGAACGAGGGGGACGCGCCGTTCAAGATCACCGAAGTCCGACCCTCGTGTCACTGTACCGTTCCGGTATACCCGCCGGAGGTTGGGGCAGGGAAAACCGAGAAGATCGTCATCAAGATCGACACCAAGGGGCTCCACCCCGAGCCGCTCAGCAAGAACGTCACCGTCGCGACCGATGCACCGGGCTCGGAACGGACCGTCTTGGCGGTCAATTTCAATCTCTCGACCGCACTGGAGTTCGTACCGAACGCTTTGGTCTACATCTACCAGAAGCTCGGTGAGTCGAAAGAGCAGCAGGTCCTGGCCCGGCCGCACACCGCCGGCATGAAGATCTTGTCCGCGGCTTCAGATAACCCGAACGTGATCGTGACGATGGCGCCGGTAAAGGCCGCGGCAGGCAGTGAAAAATCCCCCGCCATGGGCTCTTTGTTGCTGCCCCGCGAGGGGGATGTCTGGATCCAGATCCGGATCTCGGATAAGGCTCCGGTCGGAAGTCTGAAGGCCGACGTCGTAGTGCGGACTTCGGACCCCAAGACGCCCGAAGGAACAATTGCCGTTCGGGCCAAGATCGAAGGACCAACAGCCCAGTAACCAACAGTCGAAGGTCCCGCCGTCTCCCGCTTTCGAACGTGCCCGGAATGGCTTGCCACCCTCGGGCACGGGGCCGATGTTGCTGGATGGAGGACCTTTGCTGCCGGATGATTCCGCGGCCAGTTCGGTCGCACCGGTCATTGCATACCTGCTGCTCGGCGACCCAATCCCCGATAGCGATCGGGCCGCGCTCTACACGCGTGCTCAAGGCCTGCTTCCGGTTCTGGCCGAATGCGGCCCGTGGGACGGATTGCGCGACATTGTCTTCTCCGCGCGCCGCGATGCGCTGAATGCCATCACGCCGCCCACTGTCCGACAGGCAGCACTCTCGCTCGTCTCGGCCTTGGGTGAACGCGACGCAGCGGACCGCTTGGTGCGCAGCGCACATCATCTGGGGCACATCCCGCCCGAACTTGCGACACTCCTGCAAACGGCTGGGGCACAGGCTCTCTGGTCGATCGCATGGCAACTCAAATTGGAGCCGCAGTCCGCAAGCGCGTCGAGCCTTGCCTCTCTCGCGCATGGCTTGGGGGCCGATGCTTGGCACCGCGCGCTGATGGAGTCATCCACGCACAGCGCGGAAGAGGCTCTCTCGATCTTGCCGCTCATCGCCGGGCTCCCAACCGTGGCGGCGCGACTCACTGCGCGGCGGCTTTCGGAGTATCCCGACGCGCGGGTTCGTCAGCGCGCCCTGGCGTTCCTCTTCAGTCTGGTCCCCTACGATCCCGTGACGCTCGAAATGGTGAAGTCGGCGCTTCGCGGCGCTGATGCGGTTGTGGCGGACATCGCGCGAGCAGCGGTCCTTCGGCTCGAGCCGACGGACATGGCGATGATCGGCTTGGCGCTCGACGAAGCGGTCGCGGCACCAGCGCAAGGGATGCTGAAACAACAGCTCGAAGACCGTCGACGAACCGCAGCACCAGCAGCCGATCCACCGGTCACATGAGCGCGCAACTTCGGGTCATGGCAAGAAACCTCGCCGCTGCGATGGCGTTGTCGTTCCAGGCCAAGCGGCTCTACCCGCACGAGCATCCTGAGCGCAAGCGGCGAGTCGCCCAACTCCACGCCGCGTGGAAGGCGGTCGTGGTGTTCTGTCCTGTGGTGCGGTTCGACTTTCGCGAGGCGCGCCTGGAGATGGGGGACCAGCTATCGGTTGCACTGGACATCGAAATCTGTCGCGACCTGATCACGACCGCACGCAACGCACAACTCCATGAATTCACGATGCACGGTCCCGATGCGGTGCCCGATGCTCTGGGTATGCTGATGCACCTCGCCCAAGACTCTCGACAGTCGACGATACCGGTCGAGCGGGTGGTCGCTGAGTCGGTATCGCCAACGTCAGCACCCGATGGCGCTGGGACGGTTCGCCGCAACGATCAGGTCGAGATGCTGCGTTCAGTCTGGGAGGGGATTGCTCAGCATCGCCAACTGAATCGAGACCTACTCGGTGACCTTGCGCGCGCGGTGGCGCGCACTCCCGGGGATGGGCTTCTCGAACCGATTCAACTGCGCGCCTCTCGAGACCCGGCGATTGGCGTGTTCGAGCACGCGCTGAACGTGGCCCAACTGATCTACATCGCGGCTCGCACCTTTGCACCAGGAACGCAGACCGCATTGCACTTGCTGGAGGCTGCGCTGCTCGCCGACATCGGAATGTGCTCTGTTCCCTCCGCGCTGGTTGCCAATCACCAACACTTGCAACCTGCCGAGGTTCGGGTGCTTCGTCAACACGCTGCGCTCGGTGCGCGCTGGCTGTTGGCAACCCCCGGCACGAGTGAACTCGCCGCGCTGGTCGCGTTCGAGCATCACATGCGGAGCGATGGCCAGGGGTATCCGCAGACAGGGAGGCCATGGCGCCCGATTTCCGCGTCGTGCCTCTATCAGGCCGCCGATGTCTATGCCGCGTTGCGAAGCGAAAGGCCGTATCGGCCGGCGTTGACCGAGGAGGAATCGCGCGAGCTATTGCGGAAACTCGCGACGCGCTGGTTGGATCATGCTTCCGTCCAACTGCTGCTGAATGCCGCCGTGCCGGCCGGATTGGCCACAGGTGTTCCGGTCGCGCATCCGGCTTAATCGGGCGAAAGTTCCGACCACGCGAGCTACAATCGGCGCGTGTTCAACCTCGATCGTGAGTTGGAATTAGCGTTGGCTCTGTCGCGCATCGCCGGTGAAGAGGTGCTGCGTATCTATGCGGGTGACTTCGACGTCGAGCACAAGCAGGGCGAGGGACCGGTCACGATTGCCGATCGCCGTGCCGACCAGATCATCCGCGATGGGATACACGCCAGATTTCCGCATGACGCGGTACTCAGCGAAGAGACGCCCGATGACACCGCCCGTCTCTCGCAGCGCCGGCTCTGGCTCGTCGACCCGCTCGACGGGACTCGGCAGTTCGTGGCGCGGCTTCCGGAATTCGCGGTGATGATCGGACTCGCCATCGAAGGGGTTCCTCGACTCGGTGTGGTACACA
>CAZAHQ010000415.1:0-4070 GCA_964484415.1 uncultured Acidobacteriota bacterium
CATGGCGGCGGCTGAGGCTGCGTTCAGCCGGGCCCTCGAACTCTCGCCGCGCTTCCGCCCGGCAGCCGCGGCGCTCGATGCGCGATTGATCGCCCGTCACGCGAACAAATCGGAGCGCCGCAGTTTGATCGAGCGTAGCTTCCGCCTCGCCCCATTCGATCGCTGGGCACGCGCCCGCCTGGCGGCGTTGTCGTTGTCGAGCGGCCGGGCCAACGAAGCGTTCGACCACTTGCGTTACACCTGGTCCTCGGCCCCAGGCCTGGGCGCCGATCGCGAGTTGGCCGAATCACTCTTCAACTACTACTGGCGCCTGGGATTGGTCGAGAAAGCCGGCAGCTATCTTTGGATGGTATCCGGTTCTCCTCCGGAAGACCCATCGCTGCAGATCACGCGATGAGTCGCATCGGCGCTCCACGCAATGCCACCAAAGCGATGGTGACGTTCGATCGTCGCGGAGCGCAAGAAGTTGCGGTGAAAGATTTTTCAACCGCCGCCTGGTGGTTTCGTGTTGCCGTCGCTCGCCGCTCGCTGATTCGTGAGGCACGAACCTATGCGCAACTCGCGGGATTGCCAGGCATTCCTGCCTGCTTGGGCCTTGAAGGTCCCGACCGCCTGGTGCTTGTGCGTGCGCCCGGAACTCCCTTGGATCGACTCGACCCCGGAACGGTCCCGGTTGCGGCGTTCGACCGACTCGAACGACTGATCGATGCGATCCATGCGCGCGGCGTAGCGATCGCAGACCTACATCGCAGCAACGTGCTCGTCGACGAGCAAGCGAACGTGGCGCTGATCGACTTCGCGTTGGCCAGAATCGCACGAGGCGCCGCTCACCCTGGACCTGTGATCAGAGCGCTACAACGACTCGACCGTCACGCCGCTGCGCGGATTCGAGCGCACTACATGCAACTCCCCGAACCGCGCGCACCCGGCCTATTCGGTGCGGTCTACCGCCTCGGTCGCGGGCTCAAGCGGCTGATTCGCGTCGGACGTTGAGGGAGCCGGTTCCGGCGTCGTGGCAGGCGCGAACGGCTCGTACAGGTCAAGTTGCACCGGCTCGACTTCGAGCGGTGCTCGCCCCGCTTCGCTTGCTGGTTCGCGTTCTTGCCCTGAGCCTCCGGGGTGATCGTCATCGTGATCCTTGCCGTGATCACCGCTTCCGTTGATCTCTGGAGCCAGCAGTAGTTTCCACCAGCGCATGCGCGGAGCCGGCTCGTCCCCCCGTTGCGGTAGGACAGGCCGATTGACTGCCAGCGGTGGGACGGCGACAGCCAGATCACGCGGGGCTGCGTCACGCGGCGCCACCGTGCCCTTGTCTCGCGCGCTCGTGTCCGCGGTGGCAACAACGAGAGGCAGCGTACTGTTGCCCTCGCTCGCTTCTTCACCGGCACCACCACGGCGACGACGACGACGACGACGGCGGCGCCGCCGCGACGAGTTCTCCGCGGCCCCCTCATCGGCACCATTGCTGCCCGGCGCATCCGCGCTCACCTCGGTCCCCTCTTCGAGATCGTCGTCATCACCGGCGACATCGCCCGCGTCCATTTCCTGCGCGTCGCCTTTCAACGTGGTCTCGAGTTCCTGTGGCGCGCCGTCCTTCTTGTGGCGCCGTCGTCCGCCGCGGCGCCGGCGCCTTCGCTTCTTGCCGTTCTCTTCGCTGGGTGCGGCAGCCTCGTCCTCATCGCCGGGAGCGTCGGCCGTGCGAGCAGCGACTCGGCGCGACTCCAGCTCGGCTGCTGCGATCTCTGCTTCCATCTCCAGTTCTTGATCGGTGATGCCCGCCAAGATCTCGCCATGCGTCGGAGCCGAGACCAATGGAGCCGCTTCGCGCGGCCGATCGCGCACCACCGACTCTATCTCGCAGCGATCACGCGTGAAGGAGGGGTCGCCATGCACAATGATTTCCGTTTTGTATCGCTCTTCCCAACCGACGAGTTCGGCCCGCTTGTTGTTGAGCAAATACTCCGAGACATCGGGCGGGACGGTGATTCCGATGTTGTCCAGGTCGCCGCGCACGACGCGCGTCTGCAATCGCCGTAACGCTTGAACGGCAGCTGCCTCCAGCGTCTTGAACGACCCCATTCCTTCGCAGTGCGGACAATCGGTGTAGCGCAGCGAAGATTTCTCGGGGTTGAGCCGTTCGCGGCTGATTTCCAGCAGGCCAAGGCGAGACAACTTGGTGATGTCGTAACGTGCCTTGTCTTTCTTCAGGCCGTCCTTCATCCGCTTTTCGAGCGCACGCTGGTTCTTGGACGAGCGCATATCGATGAAGTCGATGACGACCAACCCACCCATATCGCGCAAGCGCAATTGCCGGCCGATCTCCTCGGCAGCTTCGATGTTGGTCTTGAACGCCGTGTCTTCGACCGTGCCTTCGCTCTTCATCTTGCCGGAGTTGACGTCGATCGCGGTGAGCGCTTCCGTGGTGTCGATCACGATCGCGCCGCCGGAAGGCAATCCGACACGTCGCCGGAAAATGTTCTCGATCTGCTCTTCCAGGTTGAACTTGTTGAACACCGGTCGATCGCCCGAATACAGCTTGACGATCGACTTTTTGTTGGGCAGAACGACATCGAAGAAATCGAGGATTTCCTGATAGGTCTTTTCGTCGTCGACCAAGATCTCGTCGATGTCTGGGTTGAACAGATCGCGTACCGCGCGAATCACGAGGCTGCGTTCTTGGTAGATCAGTTTCGGCGCGCGCACATTCTCGGCCGCCTTCTCGATCGTCTCCCACAATCGCAGCAGATACTTCAAGTCGCGCTGCAACTCGGTCTTGGTCGCCGTCGCGCCGGCGGTGCGTACGATCACGCCCATGTTCTCGGGGACCGTCAGACCGGTCAGCAATTTGCGCAGCCGATCGCGATCGTCCTCGTCGAGCTTGCGAGAGATCCCGGCGCTGTCGGCGTAGGGGGTAAGCACCAGATAGCGACCTGGAAGCGAAAAGTAGGTCGACAACGACGGCGGCTTGGTGCCGAATGCGTCGCGGACCACTTGAACCAGGATCTCTTGGCCGCGGTGCAGATGATTTTCCATCCGCCCCGAAGAGCCGCCCTTGGCGGGGTTGACGCGGAAGTTCAATTCATCCAGTGGCAGAAAGCCACTGCGCTGCATGCCGATGTCGACGAAGGCTGCTTGCAGACCGGGGTGAATCGACTCGACCTTAGCCCGGTAGATATTTCCCTTCTGCGATTTGTAGTCGAACGTTTCGATCTCGAACGATTCCAACACCCCGTCGGCCACGATTGCGACGCGGCTCTCCTCGGCGTGGGTCACGTTGATCATCATTACTTGCTTGGACACTCTGAATTCTCCTGAGCACCTGATTGCACTTCGACCGGGGGAACTCACCGGGAGACGCCTTCAGGGCGGGCGCGGCAACCGATTTCGGGCCGCGCAAATGGGGCTCTGCTCCTGCGCCCTGCGCGAGGCGGTCGGTGGAGCAAAGCGGGAATGGGGTCGGAACGCGGCCGGCACGCCTCATCGCTGTCGATGATCCCGATGTCGGCCTTGCCTGCTCATGCTGCGGCACCCACGTGGGCACCGGGCCAGCTCCGCAGGCCGCTTCCTGCGCACAATCTGTCAACTTCGTCACTTTCCACGGTCGCGCTCACGGCGCGGCCACGTTGGAGATGGTGTTCTCGCCACCTTTCGAAAGGTCCCTTCCGAGGGACGTCTCGAATCAAGTCGAAGCCTATTGTATAGCCCGCGACGAAAAAGACGATGCCCGGCGAAAGTAACACCAAAGTGACGAGGCCCGTGACCCGACTCGAATTGACCGCGTTGGGCACCTCGCTGCGCGTCTCCACTGACGTACCTGGACTTACCGAGCTTCTGCGTGCGGAGCTCGGCACGGTCGTCCGAGAAGGATTCGAGGGTGAGCCTGACCTCTGGCTGCAGCTGTCGGAGCAGGCCGCGGCTGTCGAGACTCGCCCGATCGAAGCGGCATTCGGAATCGTCTTTCGCGCCTGGCTCGACCGCGTCGATCGGTATGCGGTGCTGCATGGTGCCGCGCTGGTCAAACATGGACGGGCGCTGGTCTTGGCAGGGCCTACCGGATCGGGCAAGACCAC
>CAZAHQ010000416.1:0-4066 GCA_964484415.1 uncultured Acidobacteriota bacterium
GCTCGGACAAGGCCGAGGCCCGATGCACGTCTCCAACCGAGTTCCCATTGCGCGTGGTGGCCGCACCCTACTCGCTTGGCGTGGGAGAGAAAGCGCCGCTCGAGGCGCGGCTGATCGATGCGGGTACAGGATCGGCGGCCGCCTTCACGTCGCTCGGCGACTCCGCGCGCGGCGCGATTGCGCTGGTCTTCACACCCGAGATGCGAACTCTTGATGACCTGTTCGCCGAATACCTCGAGGCCCCTGCAATCTTCGAGCAGGCTCGAAAGGCGGGAGTCGCCGCGTTGCTGATCCAGTCGTCACGCCCACGTGGCCTGCTTTACCGCCACGTGGCTGGCTTCAACGCCGAGATCCTGCCGCTTCCGGTAGCGCTGATCGCCCGCGAGCAAGCCGATCGTTTGCGCAGCTTGGCGCGCCGCGGCGAGGTGCGGGTGCAGCTGCAGCTCGTCAACCAGATCGGCCCACCCGTCACGTTGCAGAATGTGGTCGCCACGATCGCTGGGCGAGAGCTTCCCAACGAGACGATCTTGCTGGGCGCGCACCTGGATAGTTGGGACTTGGGAACCGGCGCCAATGACAACGGCGTCAACGCCGCAATGCTGATCGATGTCGCGCGCGGCATGGTGGAAGCCAAAGCGCGACCGCGCCGCAGCGTGAGGTTCGTGCTGTTTACCGGCGAGGAGGAAGGATTGATCGGATCGCGGGCCTACGCTCGCGACCACGCACGCGAGCTGGACCGACTGCGCGCCGTCGCCATTTTTGATATTGGCTCGGGCCGAACCACCGGGTTTTTCTTGAACGGCCAAGAACAATGGAAGCCGATCCTCGATCAGGTGCTTGCACCGCTCGCAAAGATTTCGCCACAAACGCACATCGCCGATCCAATCGACGGCACCGACAACTTCGACTTCTTGCTTTATGGCGTTCCGAACCTGGTGGCGAATCAAGATCCCGTCCCCTACCTGCCCGATTACCACGCCGAGTCGGACACGTTCGACAAGCTCGATGCTCGTGAGGCGCACATCAACACGGCGATCGCATCGGCGCTCGCTTGGGGTTTGGCGGAGCGTGAGGAGCTCAATGTCAACCGACAATCACGGAGCGAGGTCGAGGCGATGGTTGCGGCCTACAAACTCGAGGAGCAGATGCGCGGCTTTGGACAGTGGGACGAATGGGTCGCCGGAACGCGCGGACTCGAGCGGACCGATTCAACGAAGAAAGATGGAAAGCTCCTGCCCAAGCCGTAACCACGCGCCGCGTCGCGCATCGACCGGCAGCCGGATTGGCAACCACACAGGAGTGCCACGGCGCACTCCCCTGCCCGACGCACCGCAATGTCGGCTATGCTGCGCGCACTCGGACGGGACCAACGGGGAATCGGACTGATGGCTTACGAGCTTTCCTTCGCGAATCGGCCGGGCGTCGATTCGCTCACTGCAGAGACTTTCAACGACTACTTCCAGGCCCGCCCGCGCTATCGCGTGGAGGGCAGCCGTGTCACCTACCACAACGAAGATACCGGCGTGCAGTTTTCGTTTGAGTGGCTACCGCGGCGGCCCGCTGCTGATTTCGCGACGATCGCGGCAGCCTCGCTGGAATTTGGCCGCCCGCATTGCTTTGGACTGGAGGCCGCGCCGGAGTTGGATGCCTTCGTCAAGCGATTCGAGTTGCTGGCATTCGATCCGCAGATCGATGGCATGGGACGCGATGCGTTTTCGATCGATGGCTTCTTGCGCGGCTGGAACCGCGGCAATCGATCGGGACTGTCAGCCGTGGTGCAGTACGCCAAGCATGGCTCACACACGTTGCCTTCCGAGATGCTCTGCGACATTTGGCGTTGGAACTACGGACGCGAGGCGTATCAAGCGCAGCTCGGCGATGGCATCTTCGTTCCGAAGATCGAGTTGCTCTCGAGCGAGGAGCAGATCGTGACCGCTGTCCACTGGACCGACGGCATTCCCGTGATGCTCCCCAAGGTCGATACGGTGTTGGTGGTCCGCGAGCATTTCGCACCATGGAAGATTTTGGGCGGGCGCAAGGCCGATCTTGCCAGCGTCTCGTGGAGCGACTTGGAGCCGCAGCTACGGATCTATCGTGTTGAGCGTGAGCCGTGGCCGCATCGTGTCTTGCAGTTCGATCGCACACCCGAAGAACTGGAGCTGTTTCTGCGCAAGCTCCCGAGCCTGAAGCAAGTGCCCGAGATGGTCGCGCCAGAGCTTGTGCTGGACCGCGAACTGGTCGATGCGGCGGTCACGCGCTGACGCTTTGCGCCGTGATATGCGTGACGTTGCAGCACACCGAACACGGTCCGACTTCGGTTGAGCAGGCGCTCGTGCTGTTTCGTGAGTTTTCGTGGACGAGCGCGCTTGTCGACGCGAATCGCTTCGACACGGCTACACCGACGATCCTGTTGGATGACACGCGCTCCGGTCGCAAACTCGCAGCGTCGATCGTCGATGGCCCGCCGCAGTGTGATCAGCTCGAGTTCTTGATGGTCTACGTTGTGCCGGGGCAACCGCATGCTGTTGCGTTCAATTCCGCGGGGCATTGGATAAGCGCTGTGGAGTTGGCGATGCAAGCGTCTTATGGCGGCGATGAAGTGGTGATCAGGAAGGTTTTGCGCGTTGATGAGGTGAGCTAGCGCGGGTTGCGTGCGGGGTGGATGCGGGAGCGTACGCTTGGTCGGGCCGGGGGCAGGCGCATGAGTGTGGCTCGTCATGCCAGCGTGGTTGGCGGGTAACGCCGCCCGCTTCACGACCATTGAGCCGTTCGCCCCTTGGGCCGCAAGGACTCAGGGGCGTGGGCCCTGAGTGTGGGACAAGGGACAGACCGCTCGCCTATCGGCTATAGTCCGTTGTCGCTCTGCAGCGTAACAGGTTGGGCACGATCGCGAAGAACCGCAGGACGCCGGGGGGAAGTCTATGACATTGTGGTGGTCCCAGGAACATGAGAAGAAGGCGGCGGTCTTTGTGAGACTGTCCAGTTCAAGCTAGAAAGCACAAGTTCAATCGTGCAAGTGACTTTGGCTCACGATGAAGTCCGCGCTGAAGAGCAGCGTGTTCGGATTCGCTCGCGGTTCCTTGGTCGCAGGCAGAAACTTGCATCGCTTCCAGTTCCTGCGGCACCCGTGGTATTGTTCCGCGCCCTTTGGTTGGGGGCGGTGCCCATGAGAAGAACGCAAGCAGAGGCGCATCGCGACTCGTGCCGTTCCAACGGCCGAGAGAACGTATCGCGCGTTGCCACGGCGACTCCTTCGTCGATCACGGGCCTTTTCGTTGGTCTTGCTGCAACCGCATCCGCGAAGGAAAACAGAGTCTCTGCACCTGCCTGGGCCGTCGGTACCATCAACGCGTTATGGACCAGGGCGAGTCGTACGCACTTGAGGCGGTCATTTCCTGGGTCCGCTGTTGGTCGTTCCGACAACGGACTTTCTAACTTCTTCCTCCAGCACACGGACTTCGTTGTACGCCAGGATCGTTGCGTGTCAGCGCCGACCCGCAGCTTAGAAATGCGCTAGCCCGCACTAGCGGAACCTGAAGGAATACCGCTCTGCGCTCGACTACGTCCAAATGTGAAGGATGCCTGCGACGATGACTATTGCGCTCGCCAATCATGGGTAAGCCGTACGCGACCGAGCTCGAAGCGCTGTACGCAACGTACTCGTGGGCAATGACGACCAGCATCGACGGTCTAACGGCGGCCATCAGCGAGACAGCGACCCTTCCGCTCCTCGCGGTTGGCTCAGGGGGTTCGCTCTCAGCTGCACACCATGTGAGCGGTCTTCACCAGGAATGCACCGGCCTTCTCTCGAAGGCGGTCACGCCGCTGGAGCTTGTTCGTTCGGCGCTATACCTCGGCGCCCACGGCGTAGTGCTTCTGAGCGCCGGAGGGACGAATGCGGACATCGTTGGCAGCCTCCGGAACATCACAGAGAGAGAGCCTCGACGGTGCACCATTCTCTGCTTCCGAAGGGGCAGCGCGCTGTCGGAACTTGCCGCGCGGTACCAGTTTGTGCGCCTGGTCGAGATGAGCCCTCCGACGGCCAAGGACGGGTTCCTGTCGACCA
>CAZAHQ010000417.1:0-4041 GCA_964484415.1 uncultured Acidobacteriota bacterium
CGTGTGTGGGGTAGAGCCTCAACAACTCGCGAAAGACAGTGCGCCATGTTCCACATTCCAGCCGCGAATAGGAGACGCGTGGCAACTCGCCGCCATCGACATAGTCAAGCGCCAGTCGCGCGATGCTGTCACGTCGATCGCGATAGTCCTGATCGTTGAAACCCGGATGGTCGGCCTCGAGTTGAACCAACTGATGCTGCATGCCGCGCGCCCCTTACTGCACGCTCCCCGTGAGTCAGAAGGTGCGGCGCTTCAGGCCGATCGCAAGCTAAAAACTCCCCCTTCCGATCAGTGCCGCGATCGCTTGCAGCCCCTGAACGTCGGATTGATCGAACGCATTCGGTTTGTCGCTATCGACGTCAAGGACGGCGATGACCTGACCCGAACCATCATGGACAGGAACGACGACCTCGCTTTGGGAGCGTGAATCGCAGGCGACATGGCCCGGGAACTCATGCACATCGGGCACCAACACCGGCCCGTTTCGATCGATCGCGGCCCAGCAGACCCCTTCGTGACGAGGCAACAGTGCGCAGGCTAGCGGGCCTTGATACGGGCCGACCACCAGGTCGCCGTCGACCAAGCGATAGAACCCGACCCAGAAGTGATGCTTCATTTTGCCCGACAGCAGTGCGGCGGCCGTCGCCATCCGCGCGGTCGGGTCGGTGGTCTTGCGGAACAACTCGGCGAGTTGTTCCGCAATCCGTTTGTATCGCTCCGCACGTTCAGACATGACCAAGCCTCGCCACATCGAGTCAAGAATGAATCGGCTGCGCTATTTCTTCTTCACCAGATCGCCCTTGGCAAATCCGGAGCCCGACGCGCCTTTGGCGATCGACAGCTTGTCGTTGACCACTTGCACGATTTCGAGAGTGCCGACTTTGGTCTCCTCACCGCCGAGCACCTCGCCGCTGTCGGGGTCTTTGATTTGCTCACCCATGCGGAGCACTTCGAACTTGTCGCCAACCTTCACGCCCGAGCCGGCACCGACGTTGAGGAAGATCTTCTCGCCCTGCACATTGGCGATCTTGCCCTCGACACCGCCTGTCGGTGTGGAGGGTGTCAACCCCGTCGCCTTGCCGGAGATGTCGGCTGCGAGACTCTTGACCGCTTCGTACAGCACCTTGCTGGCCATGCCGTCGTTCCAATCGGTTCCGAGACTCGCCCCCTTGAAGTCACCCTTGCCGAACGTGTGACCCCCCTTGCCTTCGAACGCCCCCAGAATTTCGGCCGTCGTGGTGTCGACCAAACGCGCCGCGAGTTGCGCTTTCCCGGTTACCACCGAAGCGCCCATGCTCGGCAGCCCTTTCAGCAATCCGCCGGGCAATCGTCCGCCTTTCTCGGCGACATCGAACTCGATCACCGAGCCGACCACGATCAGTTGAACGCCGAGGATCTTGCCGATCTTTGCCGCGGTCGCCGGATTGACGCGTCCGCTGTCGCCCAGATTCTGCTCGGCCATGATCTTGTCCAGTTGCTGTCGCTCGATCACGCTGAATCGACCGCTCTTCACCAACTCGTTGGTGAGGTTGTCGGAGGCGGCGCGAGCGAGATTGTTCCACGACCAGCCGTAGTGCCAACCGCCTTGAATCGCTTCGGTATCGAAATCGACGACCGCGATCCGGATCTTGTCCTGCGCAAACGCAGGCAACGACAGGGCCAGCAATAGGACGGCCGAGAGCAGCAGGCGAAACTTCATTGCGACACCTCCGGGTGAATGGGTCCGCGTCGATCGAGCGGCATCGGTCGAATCGACAAAAGACCGCGGGGAGTTTCGGTCCCGCTCCCATCGACGTCAAATGGGCGGTATTGTCGGCGCCCTCGCCAGTCGAAAGGGGCAAGCCATGGCCGATCACAGCCACCTCGATGAATTCGCTGCCTACCGCCGCACGATGAACGAGAAGATTCTGGCCAGCGGGCATGTTGGCATCCAGCGATTCTTCAATCTCGATACCCGGGCGTATGAACAGGGTGCCCTCGATGTCAAGACCAAGGAACTGATGGGGCTGGTCGCCTCGATGGTGCTGCGCTGCAACGACTGCATCGACTATCACGTGATCGAGTCGGTGCGGGCTGGCGCCAGCGACCTGGAATTGCACGAGACGTTCAACATCGCCCTGATCGTCGGCGGCTCGATCGTCATTCCGCACCTACGCCACGCCTTCGAAACCCTGGAACAACTCCGTCAAGCCCCGCCCCCCAACCTCTAATCCGGGGACGTCACACCTATTTCGCGCGGTGCGAACGGCGTCCGGAGGGAGCATCACGATCTCGAGCGCCACCTGGCCGCGGCCGAAGACCCGTCGGTGGCTCGTTCCCGATTCGAGGCATCGCCCTCGGCCTGGGGCCGGGGTCAACTCTGGCCGATCTCAGGCTTTCCGCCCGCATTCCAGGCAGAGTTCCAGGCGGCGCCCTACAATCCCGTTCGCCGTACATTCCGGCTGGGGAGCTGGAGGATTGGATCCATGAGCGTGGCGGTCAGGGACGATGCAGCCGAGATCGATCGAAACAAGTGGGCCAACTCAACGGTCGACTTGCGCCGCCGGCTAGGCAAAGCCCTCCCGCAAGAGATGCTGCAGGAGCTGCATCGTCCCAATGCTGCGCTGCACATGCTGGTCTTCGCCTGGCAGGTCCTGCTGGTGCTGGTAGCCGGTTACGGCGCCTGGACCTCCGACAACCTGCTGATCTGGATTCCGTGCGCGATCGTCCTCGGTTTCACGTTCTTCAACTTCACCGTGATGCTGCACGAGGTGGTGCATGACGCGGTCTGGGTGAAGAAGAATCGCCACCTAGCGCTGGCGGTGTTGGGTTGGATGTACGCGTTTCCCAGTGGCATCTCCCGCTCGCAGTTCACCAAGTGGCATCTGGATCACCATTCGGGGCTGGGCGACTGGAAGGCCGATCCCAAGCGCCATCACCTTTCACCGAAACGGAACGCGCGCTGGTACAAGGCCCTGTACATGACGCCGTTCTTGATTCCGTTGTACTTCCGCGCTGCGGCGCGCGAGACCGCGACGTACCCCGCGGAGTTGCGACGCAAGATCATGATCGAGCGGCTCGTCACGGTCGTGGGTCAACTGACGATCATGATCTCGATCGGCAGCTTTGCCGGCTGGTGGATCGCGCTCAAGGTGTACATCGTGCCGTACCTGTTCGTGTTCCCGGTTGCATTCACGATGAATCGGCTCGGTCAGCACTACAACATCGACCCGTCCGACCCGGCGAAGTGGAGTTCGTTGGTGAAGGCGTCACGCTTCTGGGATATCGGCTTTCTGTGGTCGAGCTATCACTTGGAACATCACTACTATCCAAGAGTCCCGTTCTACAAGTTGCGCAAGCTGCATGTAGCGCTGTTGCCGTTCTACCGTGAGATCGGCTTGGAACCGACGACCTATCGCTCGCTGCTTTGGAACTGGTTCGTGCTCAACAAAGCACCGCATACCAAGTGGGCTGTGGCTGACGATGATGGTGCGGTACACGGGGGAGTACGCGCCTAGTCGGTCACGCTTGCGGTGTCGATCCAGTGCGCCGCGCTTACAGGTATGCAGACAACGCTGCAAACGCCGGCTGTATCTCGCCTCGATGAAGCACGACAGCGGTGCGCACGGTCGCGGGCAGTTTTTCCAGATCCAAGCGTCGTCCCAACACGCCCCACGTGATCGCCGAGGCAAAGGGTAGCAACCGCTGACCGAACTCGGCGCTCGCATCGCGCGCGATTTCGTTGGATGGATGCTCCAAGGCCAAGATCAACGGTCCTTTGCCGTTGAGCCCTTCCTCGATGCCGCCGCTGACAGGATCGTAGATGTAGGTGGAATGTTCGGGCGTGGTCAGTGGAAACAGCGGTGAGAACGAGCCGCCGTCGTCGCGCGTCACATCGCAGACAACGATCAGCTTTGGCCGACGCGGTGAGGTCCAAGCTCCACGCAGATCGTCGCGACTGATCAGCGGCGGCAACGTCGCGTCCCACGGAGCGGCATGCACCAGAACGTCGATGAACGGAAGGAAGCGCTGCAACTGCGGAACGAATCGGTCGGGGTAACG
>CAZAHQ010000418.1:0-4038 GCA_964484415.1 uncultured Acidobacteriota bacterium
GCATGGTGAGCATGGTGGGTACATGCGGGTCACGGGCGACACGCCGCTGCGGCGCGTGTGGCGATTGGGGCGTGCGGATATCGCGCAGTGGTTTTGCAATGAGCGGCGGGTGAAGAAGCCGGGGCGCGACGCCGGGCGAATCGAGTGAGTCGCACGCGGCGGAGCAGGGATGCGCAGCGCAACCACCCGAGTTCGCAGCGTGTGGCGAGATCCGGTGACGCAGCGCGTTGAGAAACTGGTTCACGCAGCGCGGCGATCGGAATGGCAGATCGTTGCGAACCCGGGTGACGCAGCGCGGCGGTTGGAGTGGCAGGTCGTTGCGGACCCGGATCACTCAGCGTGGCGACCAGAGTGCCGGCGCGTTGCGAATCTGGGTGACGCAGCGCGGCGGCTCGTGTGGATGGCGCGTTGCGATACGCGCTTCCCATTTCACTGATCACGGTCACCAGCGCCTAGCAATGCGCCGCCATGCAACCTGATGTTCATAAGGAGTACGGCCTGCGAGGCACGGCCTCATCAAGCCCGTATCAACGCCATCGCGCAAGAACCACATTCACAGGCGTGCTCGTCATGAGCGCCTCTCTTGTGGGTCGTGGACTGGCGAAGCTAACCCCCGACAGCGCTGCATTCAAAATCCCAACCGCGCGCATCGACCGTGCCCAGCATCCCACGCCAACACCGCCTCAGCGCAAACCCGCCGTGCTGCGACAGCTTGTCAGCCTCCCGATCCTGAAGCGGGCGGCTCTTTCTCGTTCGATTAACCCCTGCGCGCATGATCTAGATCACTTTCATCCAGCCTCTCACGAGACCCTGTCCGGCGTACCATCTCCGCGTCCCTATCACGGGCCGGCGACCAACATCGCTGACCGGGAGGGGCGTGTCATGAGCGCTAGTGCCGCGAACGCTCCCGAGTCGATGCTCGCCCCCGGGACGCGTGTAGGTCACTACCGAATCATCGAAAAGCTGGGCCAGGGCGGGATGTCGATCGTCTATCGCGCGCAAGACCTGGATTTGCATCGCGCGGTAGCACTCAAGCAAGTCCGTCCAGATCACGCTGCAGACGGCGAGATCGTGCAGCGACTGATGAGCGAGGCTCGCGCGGCGGCCTCGCTCTCACATCCTCACATCGTGACGATCTACGAGGTGATGGAGATCGCTGGTTCACCGATGATCGCAATGCAGTTGGTCGTCGGGGAAAGTCTGCGCGATCGCCTTTCGACTGGGCGGCCGCTGCCGCTCGAACAGATTCTCCGCTTTGGCGAGGAAATCGCCGATGCCCTTGCGTCCGCTCACGATCACGGCATCCTGCATCGCGATATCTCACCGGCGAACATTCTGATCTCCACCGAGGGCCGAGCGCTGCTCTCGGACTTCGGGCTGGCGCACGTTTCGAGGCACGAAAGCGGCTCGTCCCAGGATTCGACCGTGGTCGTGACGCAGTCGTTGGGCGCCGTCGTCGGAACGCCGGGTTACATGTCTCCCGAACAAGTGCTTGGCCATCCGTTCGATGTGCGCTCCGATCTGTTTTCGTTTGGTGCCGTGCTGTACGAGATGTGCACCGGCACCCGCGCCTTCGCCGCCACCGAAGGCTCCGACCTACTCGATGCCACGCTGCATCGCGAACCACTAGCGATCGCCCGCCTGAACTACGAGATTCCGACGGAGTTGGAACGGATCGTCCGCAAAACGCTCGCCAAGCGAAGTGAAGAGCGCTACCAATCCGCGAAGGAGTTGCTGGCCGACCTGCGCGCTCTGCGACGTCACGTCGACTCGGGCGAAACCACGCCGCGCGTCGCATCGCGCGTGGCACCGCGGCTCACTCTGTGGACCCTGAGCAGCGCGTTGCTGGTGATCGTGATCGCAGCATTTTATTGGCTGGTCGACCCCGATCCCCCATCGAGAGTTCCAGAGCTCGAAGCAGTGCGCTTGACCTCGACACTCGCGCGCGAGTCGGAGCCGCACATCTCGCCCGACGGCAACGTGATTGCGTACATGAGCGATCAGAGTGGGGCGCAGGAGCTATGGGTTTTGGACATCCGAACGCGGCAATCGTTGCAGCTTACGTACGATGCCGCACTCCCGGGCGAGATCGGTTGGTTTCCGGATAGCGGTTGGTTGGCCTTCGCTTCACGGCGCAGCGGCGGCCCCGACATCCTGAAAATCGCTTCGCTCGGCGGGAGCGCGGTTCCTTTGCTCCGCGACGCGGAGGATCCCTCAATTTCTCCCGATGGTTCTACGATCGCGTTCGTGCGCGCCGACGCGAGCAGTCGTCGCAGGATCTGGGTGGCTCCAATGTCCAATCCCGTGGGCGCGATTCGGCTGACATCGTCAACAGACGGAATGCACGATCATCGGCGCCCGGCATGGTCGCCGGATGGAACGCAGCTCGCGTATGAGGACATGCAGGATCTGTGGCTTATCGATCGAGCTGGTGGGCCGTCTCGCCGTTTGACCACAGCTCGTGGCAGGGACAGTCATCCAGTGTGGTCTCGCGATGGCCGCTGGATCTACTTCCAATCGCTGCGTAGCGGAAACATGGCGCTGTGGCGCGTCAATGTCGCCAGTGGAAACTCGGAGATGGTAACCATCGGCACCGGAGGAGAAGGGGAGCCGAGCCTCGATCGAGCAGGCACTCGGCTTGCCTATGCGGCGCAGCACGATCGCAGTCCGTGTTCGCTGATCGACCTTCGCCACGGATCTCGCTTCCTGCTTCCCACCGAAGAAGACGTATCGTCCCCAGCCATCACGTCAGATCGGTCGCGGTTGATATTCATCGCGCATCATCCTGAGCGTAGCGATCTGTGGTCGGTGCCGCTGGCGAGCGGAGTGCCGCAGGGGAGCCCGACTCGTGTAACGCAACTCGACGGTTCAATCGGCACGTTCGCACTCTCGGCCGATGGTCGCTGGATCGCGTTTCATCGCACGCTCGACGGGCAGCGCGACGTATGGGTGATATCGAGCCGAGGCGGAGAGCCGATCCGGATCACCGACGATCCTGCGATCGACGCACAACCCAGTTGGTCTCCCGACGGAGCTCAACTCGCGTTCATGTCCGATCGGAGTGGAAGCACATCGCTCTGGATCCAGCCGTTACGCGATGGACAGCCGATTGGCGCGCCGCGGCCGGCTGCGCCAGGTGTGGTCGCGATGCGGCCTGCGTGGTCGCCCGATGGAACACGACTTGCGTTCATCGGTGCCAGCGCGACCGGCAGCGATCTGTTTGTGATGCCACTTGCGACAGGAGCAGTAGCGCAACAACTGACTCACGGTGCACAAGCGAGCAGCGTGCAATGGTTCGGTTCGCCTCCACAACTCTTGGTCGGTGCGCGTTGGAGTGCTCATGCATCGGAACTGCATGTGGTCGATCCGAGCAGCGGTGCACACCTGCCGCTAGCCAACGCGCCCACATTCAGCGAGGAGGATCTGTTTGGGGCTTACGCCATCTCGGCTGATGGCGAGTTGCTCGCAGTGGTAGAACAGACTCCGGAGGGGGAACTCTGGATGCTGCAGGCCAAGCGCGGCCGATTCTAGGTTGGGGCGGTTTGGAACGGGACTCTGCCAAGAGGAGCGAACAATGACGACATCAGGGACGATCACTTTGCAAGATGTGATACACGCACTGAACAGCTCGCGGGCTGTGGCTGAAGAACTCCTGGGCGAGAGCCCGCCCTCGAGCATGGTCGATAGGTTGCAGGCGATCCAGACAGGAGCGAGCCTCTGCGCGACGGCGCTGAGTCAACTCGGAAACCCAGACTTGTCGATCAACGTGGACCCGATCGCGCCTTGGTACCAGCCCCTGATCTGCGGAATCGTTAGCGGATCAAGGTGCTGACGTCGTGACCTGGAGACGCTCGGAACACCGAAGGTCAATCTGAGTACCGCGAGTATGCCGGCTGGTTCGCGCCGCAACGGCGTGAAGGTCGGCGGCATTGGAGGAACTTACAATGTCAGAGATCCGGGAAGTCAAGATCAGGGACCTGATCAAAGCACTCAACAACATGCAGGAGTGGACTCACCACAAGGGTAGAGAGCGGGAGC
>CAZAHQ010000419.1:0-4035 GCA_964484415.1 uncultured Acidobacteriota bacterium
AACTGGCCGATACGGGTAAGTGCCAACTGACCGTCAAGCACAAGAGTCAGTCGGCGTCGATGGAGGTCGTTTCTTACGAGGACGGCGCGCAGGTCGATCTGGTGTTGGAAGTCAAAGACGGCAAGCTGACGGTGAGGCGCAAGTAACATGGCGGACGATAAGGGCGATCGTCCGCGCGACAACTGGGACAAACTCGAGGTTCTGCTCCATCCGGTGGGAGGGCTCTTCACGGCATTGGCGGTTGCAGGGGTCGGATTCTTCGGATCGCAGATGCTCGATCGCCGCCAGGCGGCTGAAACCAACGCACGGTTGTATTCCGAAATCATGAGCCGACGTGAGGAATCGGAAACATCGCTGCGCAAGGACATGCTGGTGTCGGTGGTGCAGTCTTATCTGCAACCGAACGCTACGGACCTGGGGTCGCGCGTGCTCAATGTCGAATTGTTGGCCTACAACTTCCACGAGTCGATCAATTTGAAGCCGCTGTTTCTGGATTTGGCGCGCCAGATTCGCGAGTCGCGAGATGTGCGTGCTGCCGACTGGGGCGCGCGTGTGCAGCGTTTGGCACGTGAGATCGCTTCCAGGCAGGCATTCACGCTGGAAGCGCACGGTGCGACGTTCTCTAGAGAGTTCGACTACGGCCCCATGCTCGACAGCAACAAAACTATCGGACTCGAGTCTGAGGAAGTCACGATCGAAGGGATCGCCAGCACGATTGATTTGAGGGTAGTGAAGGTGGAACCGGTGGAGAGCCAGTTGCGGGTGCGGCTCACCGTCACCACGCCGCGCGCGAACCAAGAACCACTTGTCACGCGCACCGAGTTCTCGGTAGGGTTTTTCGACCTTCCGATGATCGACAACACGCGACTGGCCACTGGCCAACGCCTCGCCGTGACACTGACCAACTTTTCACGCAAAGACCGGACGGCGACACTGTTGGTGGTGTGCTTTCCCGGTGAGTACGCCAGCCTCAAAGATCGCCCCTACTACGATGAGGTCGTGCAGCAGTTGCAGCGTGCGGGGCAGGCACCGTAGCGGATTTTCAGAAACGACGATTGCGGTTACGGGCACTCGCGCGCCGCAATCGCGAGGCCATTCGACGCTGTTCCTGCCGGCCCTGCCCCACAAGCATTCATCGATCGTGCCAAGTATCCGAATACCTGTCCAGCCGGCGGCTCAGGGACCATGTAGGCGTTGTTGAACGGACCGTTGCGATCGATCGAGCTGACCTCGCAGGCAGCGCCGCCCACGAAGTCGGCAAGATTCGCGCTGCGCACGATGTCGTAGCGAAGGTCGGTGGCGATCGCGCCAGGGGCATCGGGTTGGAACCAGTCGAGCAGGTTCTCGGTGGATAAGCAGTTGATGTCGCCGGTCGTCGGTTGATAGCTCACCGTGAGACACGGGGACGGATCGTAAAAGAGCACCCGGCCGGTTTCGCCGGTAGCGGCCCACAACCGGGCGTCGTTCGGCGCGCAGTCACAAGCGTCGCCCGCGCCGTCTGCATCGGTGTCGAGTTGCGCAGCGTTGGGAATCGCGGGACATAGGTCGGCCGCGTCGTTGAGCATGATGATCCCGGCGATACCGCGGTCGACAGCGAACCACGGATGAGAAACGACTCACTGGACGCTCGAAGGGAACGAAATCGATCGCGGCCTCGCAAGGTCTCCTACCGGCCCCGCCGAAGAAGTGAAAGAGGCTGCTCCCGCCTCAGGGTCACAGGATGCACAGCTTTCGTCTTCGTTGACGCGCAGCCGCACCAGGCTACTGGGATCTCTGACGGCCGGCAGCACAGTAGCTGTTCGAGACAGTCCAAAAGCATGCGCCGAGCCGCACTTCCCGACGGTTGCTTTGCTCGAAACGTGAACGTTTTTCACGTTCTTCGGTGCATTGACCGATCTGCAGGCGTGCGATCCGGTTGGCTCGTCTTCGCGTAGACTTCCCCCGCCGTGACTGCGGGCCGTGGTGGGCAACCGCATCGCGGGAGGGTGAATCTCGGTGCGTAGGCTTGGTCGCGACCCATTCCTGTGGATCGCCGTGTTGCTCATTGCGGCACCGTTGTTGCTTTACAGTGCGTCGGCGGTCGCTGACTCCAGCGCATCGCTCTGGGCTGGCCATCTGGCTGATCCGTCGTTCTTGATACTGACCGTATCGACCTTGTTGATGAGCCGCAGAGATACCGCCTCCACTGAAGAACGTGTGTTCTGGAGGCTGGTGCTCTGGACGTGCGCGCTGTGGCTGGTCGGGAGCCTTGGCAGCTTCATCCAGGTTTTCACCGCACCGAAGTTCGACTCCACAACAGCGATCGATCTGATCTTCCTCTCGAGTTACGTCACTTTCATCCTGGCTGCCGACATGCGCCCCCACCTTCCAGCGGGGTGGTCGCAGCGCTCATCCGGTTTCAGGTTTTCGGTCGCGGCCTCGATGTTGTTCGTTTCGATGCTTGCCATCTACTTCTTCGCGCTGCCCTACCTGCGCGTCAGTGGGGCGGTTGGTGAACTTTCGACACAGTCAACGTTCCTCGCCCTGGATACGCTGTTGACGATACGGTTTGTCCATCTCGCGGGTACCGCTCGCCGGACGCCATGGAGGCCCATCTATGTCTTCCTGGCAATCTCCTGCGCTGCCTCCGCTGTCGGCGATGGGCTGACCGTTGCGACCATCACTGGATCGGTGAGCCTGAACTACGGCACAGCCCTGGATGCGGTGTGGTGGCTGCCGTTTGTTTCGATCGTCGTGGCGCGGCGCTGGCGCACGGCGCAGGTCGACCAAGCCGCGATTACACCGGCCGCCACCGATGACGAGCCGCGCACCGATGCGATCGCGTTGATCCTGCTCTACGCCTCCTCGTTCACCGCAGCTCACTTGCTGCTGGAAGCGGGAGGGATCATGCCCGCTAACACGCATGATCTTCGGCAGGTCCTGGTCCTGAGTTCGTTGCTGGCCTTCGCCGTATTGGGCTGGATGCAACAGCTAGTACTCGAACGAAACAACCGGGAGTTGCGATCGCAGATTCGCGTGCTGGTCACCAATGAGCAAGTGGTGCAGTCGCAGAAACTCGAAGCGATCGGCCGGCTGGCCGGCGGGCTGGCACACGACTTCAACAACCTACTCACGGTCGTCTCCGCGCGCGCCGACATGCTGCTTGGTACATTGCCACAGGGAGACGCCGACTGGAAGAACGCGGAGGCGATTCTGCAGTCGTCGGAACGTGGTGCCGAGCTGACCAAGAAGTTGCTTTCCTTCAGCCGTAGCCAGGTACTGAAGACTCGCTCACTGGATTTGAACCTTCTGGTGACCGATGCGCAAACCGTATTGATGCGTTTGGCGGGTGAACGCTTCACACTCGAAACTGAACTCGAGCCGGGACTCCCACCGATCGAGTCCGAGTCGAGCCAAGTGTTTCAAGTGCTGCTGAATCTCGTGGCCAACGCCCGCGACGCGATGCCGAGGGGTGGGCGAATCGTCATCCGTACCTGCCGGCTCGAGCTGGCCGCGAATGAACCTGATTTCAGCCCTCCGCCGGCCGGCGGCACGTTCGCGGCACTCGAGGTGATCGACACCGGAGAGGGGATCGACAACGCCACGCAGCGACGGATCTTCGAGCCGTTTTTCTCGAGCAAGTTCGGCGGGACCGGGTTGGGCCTTGCCGTTGTGTACGGAATCGTGGCGCAAGGCGGCGGTCACATCCGCGTGCGCAGCGACGTCGGCCGCGGCAGTCGCTTCACGACGTTGTTTCCATTCTCGGACAAGCCGGTGGCCCGAGCCGGCGCCATCGCCGCCACGTCGAACGGCCAGAATCGAGGCAAGCGCCGCGTGTTGTTGGTCGACGATCAAGAGATGGTGCGTCACGCGGTGAGTGAGCTTCTTCGTTTCTTGGGGTACGAGGTGACGACGGTGAGCGGCGGCATCGAGGCATTGGCGATCTGCAACGATCCCACCAAGCCTTTCGACCTGCTCCTTACCGATGTGGTGATGCCCGGCATGCGCGGGCCGGAGCTTGCCGCCAAGTTGCGAGCGATCCATCACAGGATTGCC
>CAZAHQ010000420.1:0-4028 GCA_964484415.1 uncultured Acidobacteriota bacterium
GGATGTGTTTGTCCTGTCACAACCCGCACGGCTCCGGTGTACCGGCAATCATGAAAGCCAGGCCGGACAAGGTGTGCTACGAGTGCCACACCGACGCCGAAGCCAACTCGATGAAGAGCAGCGTCCACTCACCGGTGGCCGCGGGAAACTGCACGGCCTGCCATTCCTCGCATGGCAGCAATGAAGAGAAGATCTTGCGCAAGTCAGGTGCAGATCTTTGCAGTCAGTGCCATTCCGAACTGATGAAGGAAACAGCGGGTAGCACGATGCACTCACCGTTCGAGAGCGGTGATTGCCTCGGTTGTCACGACCCACACGCGACCGATCTGCCTGGCATGATCCTCAAACCTCAGATCGAACTTTGCGCCGACTGCCACGCTGATATTCCGGATGAGATGAAGGCGGCACGCAGCAAGCATTCGCCGGTCGCAGGAGGTGAGTGCACCAAGTGTCATAGCCCGCACAAGGCGACGATGGCCAAGCTGTTGCTTGCCCCGCCCCCCGACCTGTGCCTGACGTGTCACACCGCGGTCAAGACCACGATGGCGCAACAGTATCCTCACGCGCCCGCCGCGCGCGATTGCCTGCGCTGCCACTCGCCGCATTTCTCGAAGCAGTCAACCTTGCTCACCAACTCGATGCAGTCGCTGTGCGCCGAGTGCCACGACGTCAAAACCGACGCCTTCGCACAAGCACACCTCGACATCAATCCCGCTGTGATGACCTGTACCAACTGCCATGAACCCCATGCATCCAGCGACCCCAAGCTGTTCAAAAGCGAACAGCACGCACCGTTTGCAGGCCGGTCCTGCGAGGAATGCCATGTTGTACGCAAGCGCTAGCCGCGGTCTCGCGCCAGCCCGTCGACGGGAAGCCCTCTGGGTGACGGTCATGCTGCTGATCGGCGGCGCGTGGGCCTCCGCGGCCGAAGAGAACAAGTTCCACCTCAAGCCCGGTGCGCAGGTCAAGTCCTGCGCCGAGTGTCATCCCGACTTCGAAGAGACTCTCAAACTCCCGTTCGTGCACTCGCCTGTGAAAGCGGGGACATGTTCCGACTGCCACAGCCCCCACGCCTCCGATCATGGCAAGTTGTTGGCAGCCGATGTGAAGCAGATCTGCACGGAGTGTCACGCCGACATCAAGCCAGCCGAGGCGCGCAGCACCCATCCGCCGGTCGCGATGGGCGACTGCACCAAGTGTCACGACCCTCATGCCGCCAAGAATGCCAAGAACCTTCCGATCGCCGGCAATGAGTTGTGTTTCAGTTGTCATACCGAGATGAAGAAGTCTCTGGCCGCCAACACGTTCAAGCATGCCCCGGTCGAGAAGAGTTGCCTGACCTGCCACGATCCGCACTCCTCGGACGGCTCGAGTTCACTCTTGAAAACGGCGGTGCCCGCGCTATGCAGCACCTGCCACAAGGCTGCTGATCCGGCCTTCACCAAAGCGCACATGGGTTACAACGTCGCCAAATCCAATTGCATCTCCTGCCACGATCCGCACGGCTCGAGTAGCCGCGGGACGTTATGGGCCAGCGTGCATCAGCCAGTCGCCAGCAAGATGTGCGGGCAGTGCCACGTCGAGCCAACCGCGTCGGGTGCCATCAAGCTGAAGAAGACCGGCGCCGATCTGTGCCGTAGCTGCCACATCGACATGATCAATGAAACGATGGCCAAGTCGCGGATTCACTGGCCTGTGATCGACAAGACGGCCTGCACCAACTGCCACAATCCACATGCCTCGAAGCAGAGGCCGTTGTTGAAGCAGTCGGAAGCGGTTTTGTGTGGGAGTTGCCATCGCGATGCGGTGAAGCGCCAAGTCAAATCGGTCACCCCGCACCCACCGGTAGCGGATGGCGAATGCTCCACCTGTCATTCGGGACACGCCTCCAACGGCGTCTACCTGCTAGCGTCCGAGAACGTCGTCGATCTGTGCGGTACCTGCCACGATTGGCAACGGCACTCGACGCACCCGATCGGCGCCAAGGTGATCGACCCGCGAAACAAGAACCTGTCGTTGGACTGCCTGAGTTGTCATCGCTCGCACGGCTCCGCGTTCAAACACCTGTCCTACAACGACACCAAGACCGACCTTTGCGTGCAGTGCCATGAACAGCTCAAGAGGTGATGGAATGCGCGCACTCACGAGACTCGGCAGCGCGGCAGGTTGCATCGGCGTCGTCATTGCCATGTCATTCCCGGCGACACAAGCGGCCGAAGGGGTCAAGCTGCGGGTTGCGGGGGCGGCGTATCGCGATGTCAACGGTGTGCCGATCGTCCGGCCGGAGGGGATCGCGTGTCGTGGTGGTGGTTTTGTTGTGCTGGCCGACACCGGTGGTGGTCGCCTCTTGGAGTTTCAATTCGATGCCGGTTCCGGTGTCTCGGCACGCCGTGAGTTCACCGTCACCCAGGTAGCGACCCCGATTCGCGTTGCATTCAATTCCAAGAATGAGTTGTACGTTCTGGACGGCAAGACTCGCAGAATTGCCCGGCTCAGCGCTGACGGCGCCTTCCAAAACTACGTCGAGTTTCCGGGGTCCAACGCGTCCGCGGTGCGCAGTATCGACGTTGGAAAGCAGGACGAGCTGTACGTACTCGACGTCGCCGCAGCACGCGTCGTGGTGTTGGACCGAGATGGCAAGCTACAGCGCGAGTTGGCATTCCCGACGGAGGCCAAGTTCTTCTCCGATCTGGCGGTCAACTCGAAGGGCGATCTGTTTCTGCTCGACAGCGTGGGCCGCCGCGTCTTCGCCGCAAGGGCCGGTGCCAGCGCGATCACCGCGTTGAGCGAGAGCCTGCAGGAGGACGTCGATTTCCCTGTCTCGATCGCCGCCGACGATGCCGGAAAGCTGTATCTCGTCGATCAGAACGGCGGTGGAGTCGTTTCCGTGGGGCAGGATGGAACGTTTCGGGGACGGCAATCGAGCATGGGCTGGCGTGAGGGGTTCTTGCGCTATCCCTCCGATCTCTGTGTGGACGACAAAGGGAACCTGTTCGTTGCGGATCGCGAAAACAAACGCATCCAGGCGTTCTTCATCGCGCAGTAAGGGAGGTGGGAACATGCCCGTGTCGGTACAACTGCGGGCTACTGCAGCCTCCGGCCAAGCCTTTGGTGGCCCGACGTTCACCGCATGAAACTGAAGATCATCATCGGTTTGAGTGTGTTTGCCGTCGTGTTTCTGCTGGCGTGTGTCTATCTGCTTCGGATCGTCAACGACTCGACCGCGAAACTCGACAACGTCGTCATGCTGCATCAGATCGAAATCCTTCGGGAACGATACCTGCTGCGAATCAATCGGGCGCAAATGAGCCTCGCGCTTTCAGAAACGGGACAATCGCAGGCACCTGAAACCGCGGCGGAGCATGCTCGTGAGATGCATCACGCGATCGAGTCTTGTTTCGACTGCCACCATACGGCAACGGTTCAAGCGAAGCTTACGGAACTGAAGGAGCGAACCGAAGCGTTCGAGGCCGCTATCCTGCGCGCCTTGTTGCGACAGTCAGGGTCGGCACTGGGGCTGGTCGAGCGCCGCGCAGCGTTCGAGATCGGCGAGGATCTTTCCACCCGTGTCAGCGACATGATCGCAAGCACGGGCGCCAATCTCGAGAGGCAGCGTAAACAGGCGTCAGAAGAGGTCGCTGCCGAGCGAACAGTGTTGTACCTGTTGGTCATCGGCATCCCGATCGTCACCGGGATACTCGGAGTCATCTTCATCAAGGGCCATACCCGACCGCTGTACACGCTGATGGAATCGACGCGCCGGTTGAAGGCTGGTGAGCTCGACCATCGTGTTACTGGGCTGACACACGAGGTTGGTGAACTCGCGACAGCCTTCAACGAGATGGCATCGTCGCTGCAGGAACAAGTGACCAAGATGCAGCGGGCCGAGCAGTTGGCGGTGTTGGGGGAACTCGCTGCCGGATTTGCACACGAGATCAAGAACCCGATGGCTGGGATCAAGGTCGCGATGGAAGTGTTGTCGAAAGAGGCGAATCTGACCGGCGAAGACAAGTTGACAATCGAGAAAG
>CAZAHQ010000421.1:0-4027 GCA_964484415.1 uncultured Acidobacteriota bacterium
AGTGCTCGGTTCCAACCTGCAGGAGATTCAGTCGGTCGGTGAACATCTCGAGCAGATTCTCAAAACGGTTCCGGGCACCAGAAGCGTTTTCGCTGAGCGGGTGACTGGTGGGTACTTTCTCGACATCCAGCCACGCCGCGACCAGCTCGCACGGTACGGGCTGGCGATCGACGATCTTCAGCGCGTCGTTCTGACAGCCATCGGCGGTGAAACCATCAGCACCGTGATTCACGGCCGTGAACGCTATTCGGTCAATCTTCGTTACCCGCGCGAACTGCGCGATCAGATCGATCGCTTGGAGCGCGTGCTCGTCGCCGCCCCCTCCGGCGCACAGATCCCGCTCGGAGAGGTTGCGCAGCTGAGCACCGCCACAGGCCCGGCGATGATCCGCAACGAAAACGGGTTCCTGGCGGGGTATGTATTCGTCGATATCGTGGGGCGCGACATTGGAGGCTACGTTGCGCAGGCCAAGCAACAGGTCGGCTCGCAGGTAACGCTGCCGCGCAACACGTATCTGGAATGGTCCGGGCAGTACGAGAACATGCAGCGTGTTCGACAACGGCTAGTTCTCGTCGTACCGGTCACGCTGGGGCTGATCTTCCTTTTGCTCTACGCGAACACCGGCTCGGCCTTCAAAGCCACGCTCGTGCTTGCCGCCGTTCCTTTCTCGGCCATCGGCGCGATTTGGTTGTTTTGGCTTTTGGACTACAACGTGTCGATCGCAGCATGGGTCGGGATGATCGCGCTCCTCGGTCTTGATGCCGAGACAGGCGTCTTCATGCTGATGTTCCTGGACCTATCTTGGGACGAGGCAAAGGCGGCCGGACGCCTGACAACACCGACAGAGATCGACGAGGCGTTGCTGCATGGCGCGGTCAAGCGCCTGCGGCCCAAGCTGATGACAGTGGCCGCTGCGTTCATGGGGCTGCTTCCGATTCTCGTCAGCACATCCGCGGGGTCCGACGTGATGAAGCGGATTGCCGCTCCGATGATTGGAGGGCTACTGACGTCGTTCTTGTTGGAACTGCTGGTCTACCCGGCAGCCTACAAGCTCTGGCGCAGCCGCCACCCCTAGCCTCGACGTCGATGTGCGAGCTGGCGACGAACGAACCAGATGCCGAATCCGATCAGCGCGACCACCACCACGATATCGACCTGGTGTGAGTAGTGCTGTACCACATCCCAACGCTCACGCAGCTTCACGCCGACGGCCAACAGGAATGTGTTCCAGGCGGTGCCACCGACCAGCGTGTACAACGAGAACTTGAACGGGTTCATCTTGGCAACTCCAGCCGGAATCGAGATGAAGTGCCGCACCACGGGGATGAACCGAGACACGAAGATCGTGATCTCGCCACGCTTTTGAAACCAACGAACCGTCGCCTCGAGGTGTTCTTGATCGAGCAGCAGGTACTTGCCGAAGCGCTGCACGAATGGATACCCGCCCCACATCCCCATCCAGTAACCGAGCCACGAGCCGAGCAACGTTCCGGCGCTCGACGCGACGATGGCACCCGTCCAACTGAACTGCCCTTGCACGATCAGAAACCCGGCGAACGGCATCACTGCCTCGCTCGGCACCGGAGCGATCATGCTTTCCAGCATCATCAAGAGCATCAGCCCGGGATAGCCCAGCACGCTCAGAATCTGGGTGGCCCATTCAGAAATAACGGTGGTCAGTCCCATCTGTTCCTCGAGAGTCTGATGAATGGCGGCCGCGGATTATGCCGGCGTCGTGAGACCTCTGCTAGAACTCGGGCCAGCGAAACCGCGTACCAGGCGGGAATCGCAGATCGAACTCGCTCTTTAGCAGTGCCAGCAACTGCTGAGCGTCCTGCAGCGATTCTGTGTACGAACGGTCTGGTTGCCGTACCGTGAGCGACCGATTGCGCAGCACCGAGCGACGGTCTGGGCGCACACGCTGGACTGTGAGATTGCTGACGAACGGCGAGCTGGGATGCGTGCTCGTGAAGTGGTTGGCGACCTCGTAGTCGACCGCGTGTTGTGGCACCAGATCGAAACTGTATAGGTCGGTCCACTGGCCTTCGACCTCGACTTGCAGGGACCACTCGCCACGCTCGAAGACCAGGCGATGATGACTTGTGGGGGAGCGCACCGAGGCGAGGGGCCGCAGTTCAATCGGATGCATTAGCCCGTCTCCGCCAAAGCCGACATCGACGATCTGATGGCCGGAGGGCATGTCGACGAGCAGCAGCATGTGCGTGCGCGGGCGGATCTTGCCGGGTTGACTTCCAACCCTGGCTGCCAACCCGGCGACTTGATATCCCAGAGCCCTCAGCACCGCGCACAGCAGCGTGTTGTGCTCGAAACAGTAACCGCCGCGGTTGCCGATCACGAGTTTGTGGACCAGCGATTCAAGGTCGAGCGAGATCGGTCGCCCCAGCAAGATGTCGAGATTCTCGAACGGGATCGAGGTGACGTGCGCCTCGGTGAGGCTCGTGAGCGCTTCGATCGATGGCGCGGAGGGCTCGGCAACGCCAATCCGCTTCAGATAGGCGGCCATGTCGGTGGCGGTCAGTTCCACGGGTATCTCCTCGATCGAGGCAGGATAT
This sequence comes from uncultured Acidobacteriota bacterium, assembly GCA_964484415.1. Lineage (GTDB taxonomy): Bacteria > Acidobacteriota > Polarisedimenticolia > J045 > J045 > JANNUT01. The sequence continues at coordinate 2,574 of CAZAHQ010000421.1, forward strand.
CCGATGCAGAATCGAGCCTGGAGACAGCACATGAACCTGGATCTCGAGTTCGTCCGAAGTCAGTTCCCCGCTCTTAGGTCGGACTGGGCATTCTTCGATAACGCCGGCGGGACGCCACCGCCGGCAGCGGTCATCGATCGGGCTGGCAACTACATGCGCGAGTGTCAGGTTCAGCTCGGCGCCTCCCATGCGCTCTCGACAGAAGCGGCGAAGCGGGTCGAACAAGGGCATTTCGCGGCCGCCTCCCTGCTTGGCGCCGACCCTGACGAGGTAATTCTTGGCGCTTCCACCACCATCAACATTTTCGTGTTGGCGCAAGCGTTCGCGGCAACAGTGCGGCCCGGAGACGAAATCATCGTGACCGATCTCGACCATGAGGCCAACATCGGTGCGTGGCGCCGACTCGAACGTTTTGGAGCCACGATCCGGACCTGGCGACTGCGCCCAGAGACGGCCCGTTTAGAACTCGAGGATCTCGAAACACTGCTCAGCCAGCGCACGCGCTTGGTCTGTTTCACACACTGCTCGAACATCGTCGGCGCCTATCACGATGTCGCAGCGATCGCGCAACGCGTGCACGCCGCGGGCGGGTTGGTCTGCGTGGACGGCGTAGCGTTCGCGCCGCATCGATCTGTCGATGTGAAGGCGCTTGGTGTCGATTTCTACTCGGTGAGTTTGTACAAGACATGGGGGCCGCACCTCGCCGCGCTTTACGGCCGCCGCGAACTCTTGCGCGCGCTCCCCGGCCAAAACCACTTTTTTGTCGACGAGGAACAGGTTCCGTACAAGTTTCAACCCGGGTCGGTGCCGCACGAGCTTGCAGCGGCCCTGCCCGGAATCATCGAATACCTTCGCTCTGTCGCAGAACGACTCGGTGCCGATCCTGCCGACCTGGCGCATGCCCTGCCGCGCTGTTACGAGGCGTTCATGAAGCACGAGGAAGCGCTCTCCAGACAGTTTCTCGAGTACATCGTCGGTCGGGGTGACATACGACTGATCGGTCCATGCGTGCACGATGCGATGCTGCGTGCGCCGATCTTCTCCTTCGTTGTGAATGGCCGCTCCTCACCCGAGGTCGTCGGCCTTCTGGACCAACAGCATGTTGCGGTGCGCCACGGAGACTTCTACGCGCGCCGCGCGGTTGACGCTCTCGGCGCCAGTCCATCGGAAGGGGTGGTGCGCGTCAGCATGATGCACTACAACACCACCGGCGACGTCGATCGGCTGATCTCGGCGCTCGATCGGGTTTGAGTCCAGGTGCAGGCGCTGGGTGGATCCACGTCGACGGCAAGGCGGAAAGTTGGTCGGGGCGCCGAGATTTGAACTCGGGACCCCTTGCTCCCGAAGCAAGTGCGCTACCAGGCTGCGCTACGCCCCGACCGTTGAGTGCTGAAATCGGCGACCGATACAGGCCTGGCCGCAACAGCCGCGAGACTCTAGACGACCGGCCGATT
>CAZAHQ010000422.1:0-4025 GCA_964484415.1 uncultured Acidobacteriota bacterium
GGTGACCGGCTGTATGCGGCGCTCAGAGCGGGCGATTTCCGTTCGTTCTTGTCGCGGTACATCTCCTTGTCGGCGCGATGAATCAGATCTTCCAACGTCGATCCGTCGAATGGGAAACAGGAAAAACCAGCGCTGATACCGACGCTCACGGTCTCGCCGCCTTCCAGCTTGACGACGGTATTCGAGACTGCGGCCTGCACACGCTCGAGCACCGCTTCGCATTCTTCGCGGGAACTCTCGGGCAACAGCGCAACGAATTCATCTCCGGCATAGCGCACCACCGTATCGCCGGCGCGATAGGTGTCTTGCAGCGTGCGTGCAACGGTCCGCAGTACCGCATCGCCGGCACGATGGCCATGCGTGTCGTTGACCGCTTTGAATCCGTCGAGATCCATCACCACGACACAGAGCGGCGTGGCACGTCGTGTGGCCCGCGCCAGCTCTTTGTCGATCTGCCCGTACAGATAACGGCTGTTGGGTAGTCCGGTGAGCACGTCGGTCATCGACGTGTTTTGCGTCGCCTGATACAACAGCGCGTTGCGTAGCGCGCGCGCGATCTGGGGGCCGATCGATTCCATGATGCGCAGGTGATTGCTGTTGAATGCATCCGGCTTCTCATCGTAGAAGGCGACGACGCCGAGCGGGCCCTCGTCATCGATCAACGGAAACAGCGCGGCGCTCCGGAACGCAGGAGAGGTCGCCCCGACGTCGACTCCAAAATCGACCTGCGGATCGGCACCGATCACCGGCTCAGCCGTTTGGAATACCCATCCGGTGACCCCCTCCCCACGCGCAAAGGAGCGATTGAAGAGAACCGGGGCGAGTGGCCCGCTGGCGTAGCGCGGAGCGACATGGGCTCCGGTCTCGTCGGAGAGGTAGACGGCGGTCGAGCTCGCTTGCACCACCTGAGCCAGCCCGTACATCGCGGTTTTGAGAGTCTCGTCGACGTCGAGCGATGAGCTCATCTGTCGCGTCATGTCGTAAAACATCACCGCTTCGCGGCGAGCTTGTCCGATGTCGTCGAGCAGCGCGTCGCTGTCGCTGGTCGGTTCGCTGACTGTGCCTGGCCCGCCGAGATGCGAGTCGATCACCGCCTCGATCGCATCGGCGTGCGTGCAGTACAACTCGACGAGGCGCGGATCGAGTTGCGAGCCGGCGGCGCGTGCCACGTGTTGGACGAGATACTCCACGGTCGGTGAGCCGTTCGCGGTCTCCCGCCGCGCCTTATCCAGGCTGTCGCACAGCGTCAGAATTCGAGCGGCGAGCGGGATCGCCTCACCAGCCAGACCGTCGGGGTAGCCCGTTCCGTCCCAGTGCTCGTGATGGTGGCGGATGATCGGCCCCAAGGGATGGGCGAACGCGAGCCGGCCGACCATCGCCTCACCCAGCATCGCGTGTTCGCGCACCTTGTCGCGCTCCGATTGACGGAGCGGTCCGCTCTTGAACAGCAGATGATCGGGCAACGCCAACTTCCCGGCGTCGTGCAACAGCGCGGCTGCTGACAGCGCTTCTCTCCAGTTGCTGTCGAGCCGTTCGCCAGCGGCGAATATTTGCGCCTGGCTGCTCGTACGTTCGCCGAACTCTTCTGCGTAGGCTTGGATTCTCCGTGCGCGGCCGCGCGCCTGCGGGTCGCGCGCTTCGATCGCCAGCGCCAGCGCATCCATGATCTGCCGGTTCATCCGGCGTAGCTCTTCGATATGCGCCGCTCCGGCGCGCAACCGATCGACGTAGGACCAGTGGAAGAATCCGACGATCCCAATCGCCGGGACCCCAATCAGTAGTGCGATCGGCCCCCAACGAATGCTCGCCGCGTACGCCAACAACGCAGCTCCCGCAGAGACCAGATACGACGGTGCTGTCCAGGCATAGTCGCTCCACCACATCCGGGCGATCGGCACGCCGCGACGCCGCGCCGCGAGCCCGGCGACGAGCAGCGAGTTGACGAGGAAGTGCACGACAGCGCAGATCAGCACCGCCGGCACGAGACTGTTGATCGGCTGCAGCGGCCGCTCACCGCGCGGCGCGTATGACTCGAGCGTGACGGCCGCGATCGAGACCGAAAGGCTCATCACCGCCAGGCTCAAGAGGCGAGAGCGAACTGGGTGATTCTTCGGCCGCGAGCTGATAACGGCGTCACAACCCGCGACAACGATCGCGAGCGAGGCACCCGAGAGCAGCAAGATCGCGAAGATGACCGGCTCGCTGACGGAAACAAACGAACGGCCGGCCGGCAGGTAGAAAACGGCTCGTCGGGAGGCCAGCGCCAAGAACACGATCGCCATCGCGCCTGCGACCCAGTCGGTGGGTCCAAGCCAGGCGCAGTGGGTAATCGCGGGCAGAAATACCACCCCGCCCAGTGCGATCAGGGTGTAGAGCAGCGGCTTGTCTTCGTGCTTCGGCAGACCATCAGCACTCGGCGGAGGGTCGCCGCGGGCCCGCGCTGGGGCAGTTCCACTCTGGAATAGTGTGGTCATCTCAACTGGCTAAATGGCAATCGATGTGCCAATCGGGGACGCCTTCGAAGGCCCGCTCAATCCCCGCGTGCGCAGGGGGTTGCGGCGCCCCGGCAGGGACTGGGCGGTGGCCGCTGGAAAATTGCTGGCGAGTTTCCGGACGAGATGGCCGGACGCATAGGCCGGGACCCATATTGGCAACGACTCCCCGAACCTCGGGACAGGGGGCTGCGATGTCCAGTAGCGATCAGAGGCCTGCACTCGCGGTGATCGGTGCGACGCAGTTGCGAGACAAGATCGAGATCGCGGCGACGCGACTCAGCGGCGATGTCGTCGAGCAGGTCGGGCCCGACACGCTCGTGGCCATTGTCGCGGCGTCGTACCCGGGTGCAAAAGACGGACCGAGGTTGGCGAGCGAAGCCTTGCAGCAGGGAGCCGGTTCTGTGATCGGCGTTGCACCCGAACACGACACGGCGGGGCGGCTGGCGCTGCTCGATGTGGGCGCTGCCGATGTCGTGGGCCCTTCGGTGAGCGCCGATGAACTGGTCTGCCGAATCGAGCGGCTCGCGGTATTGCGCCGCTGGTCGCAGAGCCTGCAAGTCTTGGTAGCCGAGAGTGCGCAGGATGCCGAGCGGCAGCGAACGCTTTTTCAAGCGGTCGTCGATGCGCTGCCCTTGTCATTGCACGTGATCGATGCCCAAGAGCGGATCGTGGTCTGGAACCGCGGTCGCGAGACCGGCCCGTTCGGCCGGCCGCGTGGCGAGGTTCTCGGCAATCAACTCTGGAACGTGATCGGCGAGCATCCCACCCTCCGAGCCGAGTACGCATCGGTGCTTGCCAGCGGAGAGCCGACGCTTTCGGAAGTGCAGAGTTTGGCGAACAACTCACCTCGCATCTTCCAAGTGGAAAAACTCCCGATGCGACTCGGCAACGATGACGGCGTGAGCCACGTGCTGACGGTTTCACGCGACGTCACCGCCGCTCGGCAGATGGAACGCTCGATGGCACAAACCGAGAAGATCGCGGCGGTCGGCCGCTTGGCCGCAGGAATCGCTCACGAGATCAAAAACCCGTTGGCTACGATCGCCGGGTGCGCCGAAGCGATGCGCGAGCGCCTCAAGCGGGAGTTCACCGAAGGCGATCGGCAAGAGGCCGCCGAAGACGCCGCAGTGATCGAGGGCGAGGCTTATCGCTGCAAGGAGATTCTCGAAGGGCTGCTCGACTTCTCCCGCTCGCAGCCTTCGGCGCCTCAGCAATCGGATCTCGGTGCGCTGGCCCGCCGCGCCGTGCGGCTGCTACGCCACAACCCGCGGGTCGACAAGATGACGATCGAGATGGAGATCGCACCGAATCTGCCGCAGCCGTTGGTGAATGAGGATCAGATCGTGCAAGTGCTTTTGGCCTTGGTGCTCAACGCTGCGGATGCGGCACCTCACGGCCGGATCATGATTCGCGCTCGGCGCGGCCCCGGCGAGACGGCCGTCTTGAGCGTCGAAGACGACGGGCCGGGCGTGCCACGCGAGATTCAGGGACGGATCTTCGAACCGTTCTTCACCACCAAACCGCCAGGAC
>CAZAHQ010000423.1:0-4020 GCA_964484415.1 uncultured Acidobacteriota bacterium
GTTTGATCGGCGGTGATGTGACTGACCGCCATTGGATCCAACAGGATCGCGCGCCCGCGTCGCCGCGCGATGATACGAGGCGGCATCCCACCTCCGCTGGCCAGCGCTTTGGCCAGCCCTTCGTTGGGATGGGATGCTTCGATCCGACGCGTCAACTTTTGCAGCGCATCCGCAAGACGATCGGCGGCAACCGGCTTGACCAGATAGTCGACTGCATCCGATTCGAAGGCGCGCACCGCGAAGTCATCGTAGGCGGTAACGAAGATCACCTCGGGCACCTCGGGTAGGCGACGCAAGACCTCGAAGCCGTCACCGCCGGGGATGCGGATATCGAGGAACACGACCTCAGGGTCGTGTTCGCGAATCTTCTTCACCGCATCGCTCACCGTGTCTGCTTCCGCCACGACATCGACCTGACCCGTCTCTCCGAGCATGCGGATCAGACGTCGTCGCGCCGGGGGTTCGTCTTCCACCACCACCGCTTTCCATTTCATCGTTGTGTCCTCGTTGCGTCCGCCGCTGTCGGCGGCACGATGACGCGCGCACGCGTCCCTCGTCCCTCGGCTGGAGCGATCTCCAGCCGTCCACCTCGCGCCGCAGCGATGCGCGCTGCGACGTTCTCCAGCGCATGCCCTGCCGGCCATTGCTCGGCCGCCGATCCCGGCCCGGGTCCCTGATCCAGAACTTCCAGCTCGACACCACCCGTTGCACTGCGACGCGCGTTCACGTCGACGCGACCCTGACCTGTTTGCGGATCGCGACCGTGCAGCACGGCGTTCTCGACCAGTGGCTGCAAGATCAGCGGAGGAATGAGTTCGTTGCGCACAGCGTCATCCAACCAGACGCCGCAACTGAGTCGGTCGCCGAACCGCGCCTTCTCGATTTCGAGATAGTCGCGAATGAAGTTCATCTCGACCTCGAGCGGCACCAGCGATTCGCCGCCGCGCCGAAACGCATAGCGAAACAAACCGGCGAAACGCTCCAACAGTTGCTCCGCGCGCGAGGGGTCTTCCGCAACCAAGGCCATCGCCGTGTTGAGCGCGTTGAAAAAGAAGTGAGGGTTGATCCGAGCTTGCAACGCCAGCAACTCGGCACGAGTGGCGCGTTCGCGCGCTTGAACCTGCGCGACGCGCTCGGCCGCGAGCATCTGCTGTGTGCGGGCGAGTCGCAGCGCCATGTCCTCATACAGATAGACCAGTGTCCCGGCTACGAGCGTCAGCACGCCGTTCATCGCACCCACCAACAGCACCGAACGCCCCGCGTGGAGCGAGAAGATCGGGTAGAGCCAGAATCCCAACAATGTCGATGCGATCGCTGCGCCCGTCAGAGTCAAGACCACCAAGACCACACGCGGGAATGTTCCGTACGTAACGAAACGCGGCAGGATCTCGCGGCCCGCCACCAACGACGTGATCGCGGCGGCCATCCCGCTCACCGCCCCGATCGCAACGAGCGGCCCCTCCAAGGTGCCGACATCGAGCACCGAACCGATCACCCCGACCAACGCGCCGACACCGCCACCAAACGCGCCCGCCAACAGCAGCTCGAGGGCGTAGCGCGGTGGGGAGCGACGACGTGACAGTGGGGCGCCAAGCTCGGCGGTCGACGAACCGGTCGCAATCACGAGTTGCGGTGTCGTGCTCATGTCTCGAGCTCGCGACGGCGCACGACCAGGATCGTGGTGTCGTCGGCCGGGGGTGCACCATCGAGGTGACTCTCGAGCGCAGCGACGATCGTGTTCAGCAGTACCTCGGGACCCTCGTGGTGACAGCGAGCACAGATGTCTTTCAACTTCTGATGTCCGAACTGCTGTTCCTCGTCACCACCAGCACCGGCCTCGATCAAGCCGTCGGTGTAGAGGACCATCGATTCGCCCACTTCGAGGCAATCGGTGCCTTGCTCGTAAGGCAGGCCTGGATAAAGTCCAAGCGGCAGCCCGCCTCGTTCCAACAAGCGGACGCCATCGGTACCGACGATCATCGGCGGGTGATGCCCGGCCAAGGAGTAATTCAACGCTCCGGTCCTGGGGTCGTAGACCATATAGGCCAACGTTACGAATCGTCCGGCACGCACGCGACTGCCGATCACTTCCGAAACGATCGCATTGAGTCGACCAGGATCGGGTTCGACGGACGCCACGGCGCGTACCAACGCTTGCAGATTCGCCATCATCAGCGCCGCCGCCATTCCCTTCCCAACCACATCGCCGACTGCCAAGGCCCAGCGACCATCCGGCAGCGGAACGAAGTCAAGAGTATCGCCGCCGACTTGGCGCGCCGGCTTGTTGGTGAACGCGAAGTCCAACCCTTGGACGTCCGGCGCCGATTTCGGGAGCATCTCCTCTTGGACTTCGCGAGCCAATTCCATCTCGCGATCCATCACCTCTTTGACACGTAGCTGCTCGTAGGCGCGCGCCAAGGAGCGCCGCATGCCGTCCCAGGTGATCAGCGCACCACCGACCAAAAGCGACAGGATCAGGTTGGCCAAGACGACGGTGAGAAAGAACGGCCGATCCTCACTGTTGAAGAGCACGCCGACGCGGAAACCCAGCGAGAGCAGCGTCGCCAAGAACGCCGAGCCCACGAGCGCCGTGATGGTTGCCGCGTATCGCAGGATCGGATGTGAGCGGGCCAAGAGCGGCAAGAGACTGCGAGAACAAGCGAACGCCGCCGTCGCGACAAACATACTGAACAGCAGGCTGACCTGGAAGAAGTAGAAGTTGGGTCGTCGATCGATCGTCCAGAGAATCACGTTGATGACGGCGCCGATCACGATTCCGGCCACGACGGAACCCGCAAGCCATCCGACGAGTTGACGCCACGGATGTTCCTGATCGGTCCACGGGCTGCGGCCTGGAAGCGTCCGCGGCGCTAGGCGAACTCCCTCTGACACGGACCCCTTCCTCCTGCGACGTGCTACCTAAGCCCACGCCGCCGCGCACCGTTAGCCGTTTCTGGTCAGCGGGCTACCGGTCGCCGCGAACGGTAGGGTATCCTCCCGCGCCATGGCGAAGAAGAGCAACGAGACAAAACGGGCGGAAAAACAGGCCCTCGATCGAAAGACCGTGACTGCGATCATCGGGGCGGCCAAGCGCGTGCACGACAAGATCGGCGTCGGCGGCAAGCCGGAAATGCACTTCCCGTTGCGGGCGCTGTCCAATGTGCGTTACGACAAGACCAAGGGCTACTTCGAGATCGGTCGTTCAAAGAAGAGCCGAACCTTGACTGTCTCGACCGTGCGGACGTTCGCGCAGACGTTGCGCATGATGTCTCTCTCGAAAGAACTGGTGGAGACCGACGACTTCGCCACCAAGCGAGACGCCTACTACCAGTCGAAGAACTGGGGCGATGCGGCGTTCGGTGACCAGACCGAAAGCGACACCGTGATGGACGATATCGAGGCGATGTTCTCGGTCGACGGCGTCAGTCGCGAGCAGTTGCGCTTCGTACCGGACGAGCATGGTGGCGCCGTTGCCGGGCGGCTCGTGGTGTATGACCCCGACTACGCCACCGGTGAGGTGCATCGCATCGACTGCACACAGTTCGGTTCAGGCGCCTACAGCATCCCGTCTCTCGTCGAGCACCTGTCATTCGAGACCGACGCCAAGTTCATTTTGGCGATCGAAACCGGCGGTATGTTTCAACGACTCCAGAGTCATCGCTTCTGGGAAAAGTCGAGCTGCATCTTGATCTCGATGGCCGGGGTTCCGACGCGCGCCACGCGGCGCTTCGTCCGCAAGCTTTCCGACGAATGCAAGCTTCCGGTCTTCGCGTTCGTCGATTGCGACCCCTACGGCATCTCCAACATCTACCGCACGCTCAAGGTCGGATCGGGAAACGCCGCGCACATTTCACGGTTCTTCTGCGTTCCCACTGCCAGGTTTCTCGGTGTCACGCCTCAAGACATCGTCGACTACAAACTCCCGACTCACCCGCTCAAGGACGTCGACGTAAAAAGAGCACGCGACGCGATCAAGAACGATCCGTTCTTCCAGACCTTCCCGGTTTGGGCTGCCGCCAT
>CAZAHQ010000424.1:0-4018 GCA_964484415.1 uncultured Acidobacteriota bacterium
TGAGCTAGTTGATTCAGCGAGCGTCCATCGCGTATCAGCAGCGCGGGCTCTGGGGGGTGACGCCTCGCCGCACACGTCAAGGTCGCCTCATCTCCCCATCACCGAGCCGGGGAGGGCGCGAATGTCGTCTATCAGCTTCAAGCCACCCGCTGCGACAACCGCGTTCGCGCAGAGCACGACGCGCTCGGCCCCGGCCCATCTCAACCCGCAGCAAATTCTCCGATCTGCGTCCTCAATCCAGCGCTAGCCCCTCAAACTAACGACAGCACCCAGCGGCCACGCACGCATCGCATCTCAAGGAACTAGATGGCAAAGACCAAGCCAAACAAGAAAAGCACCGCAGCAGCCAACGAGGGAGCCACCGTAGGCTACGAAGCTCAGCTCTGGCAGATGGCCGATGCCCTGCGCGGCAGCATGGACGCCGCCGAATACAAGCATGTCGTCCTTGGCCTGCTGTTTCTCAAGTACATTTCCGACGCGTTTGAAGAACAGCACGCGAAGCTAATCGCCGAGAAGCGAAGCGGCGCCGATCCAGAAGACCCCGACGAGTACCGCGCCTTGAGCATATTCTGGGTGCCGCCCGAAGCGCGCGGCATGCCGCACAGAAACCTGGCCGTCGAACTCTTGCAGAAGCTTCTCAGCGGCGAGATCACAACGCGGCGCAAGAAGAACGTCGTGCAGGCACGGTCATTTGCCGAGATGCTCGAACAGACAGTTCGCCGATACCAAAACCGCGCGATCGAAGCGGCGCAGGTCATCGAAGAGTTGATTCAACTGGCCAAGCAGATGCGCGAGGCCAACGCGCGCGGCGAGAAGCTCGGGCTTTCCGAGGACGAGCTGGCTTTCTACGACGCACTCGAGACAAACGACAGCGCGGTGAAGGTGCTGGGAGACGAAACGCTCCGCACGATCGCTCGGGAGTTGGTCGAGACGGTGCGGAACAACGTGACCATTGACTGGACGATGCGCGAGAACGTGCGCGCTCAGTTGCGTGTGCTGGTGAAGCGCATTCTCCGATGCGTGTGCTGGTGAAGCGCATTCTCCGACGGTACGGGTATCCGCCCGATAAGCAGGAGCGGGCGACGCAGACCGTGCTGGAGCAGGCGGCGTTGCTGTCGGGGGAGTGGGCCGGAGCGTGAATGAGTGGTCAGCAACCGCACGCTGGTGAGGGCGCTGCCCGCGATCGAAAGCGAGGATCCTGAGCGCTGCGCCCGGGTCGGCTGACTCGAGGCCCTTGACACGAACATGGCCCAGCGTATCGTGCCCGTGCCTGGCTCTCAGGCACGGTTGGGGACCGGAAAAAGGGGAGTGTCATGAAGTCGAGCAGGTTCTGGCTGCTTTTGGGTTCGGTGTGTCTCGCAAGCGCGGTGTCAGCAACAGCACAGACCACGCAGCGACTGGTTGTCGATTGGGTCGACGCAGGAGGCCAAACGCTCGTCATCACGCAGTTCGAGTCGCCGGCGCCGCTGACTCAAGCCCACCTTGATGCGATGAGGATCAAGGTGGCGTCGACTGTCAAGGGCGCGAACGAGACCGCGAGAGGCATGCATGGTGTCGAGCAATCGTTGACTCCGCGGCTCGTTAACGAGTTTGAGTTACCGGCAGGCGACAAACTCTCGGCTGATTGGTCTGGAGTACGCGTGTCGACAACAACGCGCTTTGTGGACTCATGCTACGTCTGGGCGCAGTACTACGCAGGCGTTGTTAGGAAGAACGAGACGTACGTGATCGAGGCGGGTCCGGCGATGAGCGGGATGGCGGCGCTCGTGCGCGTCGGCAAGGCAGGGAATCCGGACCTCTACGTTTTCGATCCGTTCAGCGGACAACAAATCTGTTCGAGCACAGCGCCGGGCAGTCAGCCGGACAGTTGCGCGGTGCTTACCAACGACTGCAGCAACGGCTTCGCGGATGTTGTTGTGTTTGGCGTGGCGAAGTCCCAGAAGTTCACGATTGCTGTCTGGGAAACCGAGGTCTACTAAGAGAGTGATGGCGTTATCGCGGGCCGCACTTGTGCCGATGGATGGCGCAGGTGTGGCTCGGTGTTTTACGGAGTCGAACCGGTGGGCCCGCGACGTGTCCGGTCGGTCGGTGTGAGCGCTCCGCCGAGCGAGCAGCCCGGCGTGAGGGGTGCCTAGTCAAGCCAGCGACTTTCAGCCCTCGATCTGGCAATCCCTCCCAATTCGCTCAAGCCGGTCCTCCCCCAGCCGATAAGCGACGAGAACCGCCGCGGCCGGCCCAAAGGAGCATCGATGCCTCAGCTACGCGTGAAAAAAGCAGCGTCCCAATCATTGAATCCAAAGCAAGCCGTTCGAGAGCTGGCCGACGCACTGTACGACCCCGACGCCGCGCTTGTCGTTTTCTACTGCGCGCCGGCATACGACTTGGACGCGCTTGGCCGCGAGATCGCGGAGCGGTTTGGCGGTCTTCGAGTGGTGGGTTGCACGACCGCGGGCGAGATCACGCCGCTGGGATACCTGCAGGGCTCGATCACGGGCGTCAGCATCGGCGGGTCCGGTTTTCGCGCCGCAGCCGGTCGAATCGATCGCCTCAACGACTTCAAGTTCGCGCGCGGTGAGGCACTGGGTGTTTCGCTTCTGACCGAGCTGTCGCATTCCGGACCGGTACCGACCGGCGACACCGCGTTCGGCTTCCTGCTGGTAGATGGCCTGTCGCAGCAAGAGGAGGCGCTGGTCAGCTCGCTCTACCGCAGCCTCGGGGACATCCAACTGTTCGGCGGGTCAGCCGGCGACAGCACGCGCTTCGAGCGCACCTACGTGTACCACGACGGAGCGTTCCACACCGACAGCGCGGTCTTCACTGTGGTCTGCACCGATAATCCGTTTCTCGTGTTCAAGACCGAGCACTTCGTCGCCGGCGGCGAAAAGATGGTGGTCACAGAGGCCAATCCAAGCCAGCGAGTCGTGACAGAGATCAACGGCGAGCCGGCGGGGCGCGAGTACGCGCGGATGGTCGGGCTGGAAGTCGACAAGCTGACACCGATGATCTTCTCGGCGCACCCCGTGGTTGTCACGATCGGTGGCCAGACGTACGTGCGCTCAATCCAAAAAGTCAACGAAGACGAGAGCCTGACCTTCTTCTGCGCAATCGAGAAAGGGATCGTGCTCACGGTCGCTCGTGGCGTCGATCTGGTCGAGAATCTCGCGCAGGCATTCAAGTCGGTACGCGAGCAGATCGGGCCACCGCAGATCATCTTGGGGTGCGACTGCATCTTGCGAAATCTCGAGGCCGATCAGCGCGGCTTGATCGATCAGGTGTCGCAGTTGATGCGCGACAACAACGTTATCGGCTTCGCGACCTACGGGGAGCAGTTCAACGCGATGCACGTGAATCAAACCTTCACGGGTGTCGCGATCGCAGGTTCATGACGTGTCTGAGCTCAACCGCGAGGAGCTCGAGCGGGAGCTAGCGCGCCAGCGCAAGATCAATGGCGTCCTAATGGAGCGCGTCGAGCGCAACATGGACATCCAAGGGAACGATGCGTTCTCGCTGTTCCAAGCTGCGATCGTGCTCGAAAACAAGGTACGAGAACGCACAGCCGCACTCGAGCAGGCGATGGTCGACCTGAAGCGGTCGAATCAACAACTCACCTTGGCCAAGGAAGTGGCCGACGCGGCGAACCACGCGAAGTCAGAGTTTCTGGCGAACATGTCGCACGAGATCAGAACGCCGATGAATGGCGTTCTCGGCATGACCGAACTCCTGCTCGGAACACCACTAACCGATCACCAGCAGCGGCTCGCGCACACAGCGCAGCGCTCGGCCCAATCGCTACTGGCGATCATCAACGACATCCTCGACTTCTCGAAGATCGAGGCCGGGCGCTTGGAACTGGAGAGCATCGAATTCGACACTCGTGAAGTGCTCGAGGATACGATCGATCTTCTTGCGCCGCGGGCTCGAGCCAAGGGGCTCGAACTAGTCGGCGACTTCCCGCCGCAGATCGAGTCGCGCGTGATGGGGGATCCGGGCCGACTCGGTCAGGTGCTCACGAATCTCG
>CAZAHQ010000425.1:0-4012 GCA_964484415.1 uncultured Acidobacteriota bacterium
GCCTGCGCGATTGCCTCGTAGGACAGTCCCTCACCCTCGCGCAGGGTGAGTACGGCGCGCCAAGCCGGCGGCAGTCGCTCGACGCAACGTTGAAGCCGCGCCGCCAGTTCCCGTTCCTCCAGTTTCTGCAAGGGTGACGGGCCGGCATCCGCCAACCGGGGCGCCTCGCTGGGTTCCAGATCGAGCCGGATCGCGCGGCGAGCGGCGCGCTCCTCTCGACGATCGAGGTGGTTGAGGGCGCGCGACATCACGATGTGATGCAGCCACGTAAGAAAGGACGAATCCCCGCGGAAGTTGGCGAGCGAACGCCAAGCCGTAAGGAACGTCTCTTGGACGACATCGGCGGCGTCCTCTTCGTGACGCACGGTGCGATAGGCGACGCGCCAAATACGATCCATGTATCGCTCCACCAAAGCGTCGAACGCGTCGCGATCGCCGCGACGGGCACGTTCCAGCAGCAATCCCTCGTCGACCATTGGAACGCAGCATGCCACAGCCATCGCTCCGTTAAGAGTAGACAGCGCCTCGACCGACAAGTTCCGCACCCGCGGAGTGGACGTCCGGCGCTTGGCACCGCATCCTTGCCGAGCAAGGCGCACCCGCCAGAGAAGGGGGCGTCATTGGAGGTGTCGATGTCACGTGTCCGTATACGCCATTGCGTGTCCTGAGGGTTCCGCCCTCGCGCCGCCAGTTTGGCGGCTCTGATAAAAGAGAGCCTGAACGAAACGGTCGAGTTGCAGCCCGGTGACCGAGGTGAGTTCACCGTCTGGGTCGACGAGAGCCTCATCGCCAAGAAGGGGATGCTCTTCTTTCCCAACGAGAAGGAGACTCTCCTCCGGGTGCAGCAAGCGCTGACACCGGCGACGCCCAGCACCTAGGTCAATCGATTCACCCTGCGACCCGGCGGATCTTGTGAACAAGACCGGAGGGGGTTCGGTATGCTGCGCGAGATATCCGAGGGTTCCGGTGCATAGGCTGCAGATCGAAGTTCCCACTCATGGGCAAGGGTTGTATGACATCACCGCGGACGTAACCCGCGTGGTGCAGGAAAGTGGTGTGTCGGACGGGCTCGCGCTTGTGTTTGTGCTGCACACCACCGCGAGCCTGGTGATTCAGGAAAACTACGACCCCAAGGTCCAACACGACTTTCTCTCCTTCTTCCAACGACTCGTGCCGGAGGGCGATCCCCGTTACACCCACGACGACGAGGGACCCGACGACATGCCGTCCCATTTGAGGACGGCGCTCACACACACCTCCGAAGTTCTGCCTGTCGATGCTGGCCGGCTGGTGCTCGGGACATGGCAAGCGCTCTATCTCTTCGAGCATCGGCAGGCGCCGCACCGACGCCGCGTCGACGTGCGTGTGATGGCGGGATGATGCGAGGTCAAAAGGCGAAACTGTCGACGATCTTCCTGATCGTCTTCGTGGATCTAGTCGGCTTCGGGATGGTGATCCCGTTCATTCCGCTGTGGGCGGAGAAGCTCCAACCGAGCGCAATGACGCTCGCGTTGTTGATGGCCTCGTACTCGACGATGCAGTTCTTGGCAGCCCCTTTTCTCGGCCGGTTGTCGGACCGTTTCGGGCGACGGCCGGTACTGATTGCATCGCTGCTTGGATCGGTGGGAGGTTACGTGCTGCTGGCGACAGCGAACTCGCTGCCGCTACTGTTTGCCTCCCGGATTCTCGACGGAGTCTCTGGAGGCAACATTTCGACGGCCCACGCTGTCATCTCCGATATCACGACGCCGGAGAACCGTGCCAAGGGGATGGGTTTGATCGGTGCTGCCTTCGGCTTGGGGTTTATCTGTGGGCCGGCGTTGGGCGGACTACTCATGCCGATCGCGCAGTGGCTCCCCGCGGCGGTGGCCGCGGTCACCTCGCTGATCGCATTGGCGATGGTGTGGTTTCTGTTGCCCGAAACCCGCCCGGAAGAGGCCGAACGCGCTCCTTCACGTTATGGAATGCTCGCGCTGGCCGGAATTCCCGCGATCCTGGCGCGACCCGGCTTGCTGCTCCCACTCGCGATGGTGCTGGTGATCACGGTGGCATTCGCTTCGTTCGAGATGACGTACTCGCTGCTGCTCAACCAGCGCTTCGGGTTAGATGAGAGAGCGATCGGATTGATGCTGGCTGGTGTCGGCGTGCTGGCGGCAATCGTTCAGGGCGGGCTGATCGGGCGAATGAGTCGGCGGTTTGGCGAATCGTCCCTGGTGTTGACCGGATCGGTGCTCGCGATGATCGGACTCGGAGTGCTGCCTTACGCGCATACCGTTACCGCCCTGATCGCTCCGCTGGTCGCGTTGGCATTCGGTATGGGTATCGCCGGTCCGTCGCTCTCGTCGTTGACATCGAAGCGCGCTCGAGTGAGCGAGATCGGTGAGGTGATGGGCGTCTACCAATCACTGAGCAGTCTTGGGCGTGTGATCGGCCCCTTCGCGGGCGGTTACCTGTTCAAGGCCGTGGGGCAAGCTTGGCCGTACCGGGCCGGGGCACTCCTGATGTTGGTGGTGACGGCGATGGCGATGACGCTGGCGCAAGAAAAGCCGGCGGAAACGGTCGCTACCCCAACGGCGTAGAAGGTGTGCACGGATTACCGCGCACCGGGTGTTTCTTGCTCTCCTTGTTCCGGAACAACGGCGTCGGGTCACGAGCACCTTGGCAACACACAGGTGCGACCGGAAAAAAAACGGGCCGGGGTGTTCCCGGCCCGCAAGAAATAAGAACTAGTGAAACTCAGTAGCGGAACGAAACACCTACCTGCAGCACCAGCGGGTCGATATCAACCTTGCCGTCCGCCACGTCGACCTTCGCCCTCACAGGGATAGAACTCTCCTCGACTTGGACCTTCGCGTCGGCGCCAGCCTTCAAATACTTCAGCGAAGCGTAGAACGCGACCTTGTCCTTGAAGGGATACTCGAGGCCGAGGTTGGCACCGTAGACGATGTCATTGTCCAACTTGACGGTGAGAGGGCTGTTCTCCAGATCGTTGTAGAGCACGTAGCCGAGCAACGGGCCGACAAAGAAATCGACCTTCTTGTCAGGCGTAAGGTGGAAGTTGGCGCCCACCGTGATCGGCATGAACTTCGTGCTGTCGAACTTCTCGCCTTCGATCACGACATCATGCTTGGCGTAGAACCAGTTGATGTCCAGACCAACACGCTCATTGAAGCGATACTCCCAGCCAAGCCCCAAGCCGAGTGCGCTATCGATCGAGGAGTCAACCTTGTCCCCATCGACCTCGATGTTGTCGCTGGGGGAAATGTAGGTCAGGGCCGCACGACCATGCATCTTGGGAGCCTCGGCGAAGGCAGCAGTTCCAAGCGTAGTCAGTGCAGCGATCGTTGCGACGCACAGAAACTTTTTCATTGCTGAGATCCTCCTCGGGTCGACTCGTCGACTCGTCCGTTATCGATACCGTGCCAGAAACAAAACTTCATACTCAAATCGCGCAAAGCCTGAGATCGCGAGCGCCTATGCGCAAGTCAAAGTGCATGGTTTTTTTCAGAGAAATGACACGATGCATTTCACGCCGCGGCGACCGATCCACATAACCTATCAGCAGCTCTGAATTAGTATGCGGTTACCACGGTGAGGGTCGTTGTTATTTACGCGCTGTGATCTCCCCGGAACCGATCACGCTCCGTTCGATTTTCTCCGGCGCACCTTCATACACGATGTCGCCGCTACCCATCACAGAGGCCTGCAACGATTCCGATACATGAACTTCCACATTGCCGCTGCCGGTTACGCTGACCTCACCGCGCTGCGCGATCAAACCGTACAGGTGAAGGTCCCCCGAGCCGGCGATCGAAACCTTCACAGACGTCGTCGTTCCTGCCGCCGTAATGTCGCCCGATCCAGAAAGGCTCGCTTCAAAACCTTCTTCCTGAAGTCCGCTGACGTTGGCGGCTCCTGACCCGGCCAACTCCAGACTCGTCAACGACGGCATTGTGATCAGCACCTGAACACCGTTTCGTGTGGAGTAGTTGCCTCGACTGCCGATCGAGAG
>CAZAHQ010000426.1:0-4008 GCA_964484415.1 uncultured Acidobacteriota bacterium
AGCGCAACACCGACCAAAAGGCCGATGATGGCCAGCACCACCAGCAACTCGATCAGAGTGAAACCTCTCGAAGCGTGCTGGACGCGACTCGAGCGACCGCCGATCGTCAAGGTCACCATGTCTTGTACTCCGTGCCGTCGAGGCCTTTTCCTTCGGCGAGACTGAAGACGTCGAAGACATTCACGCTGTCCCACAGATCGTCATCCGGATCTTGCTTGTTGGAACGCTTGCCCCATTCGTCGGACCCGGTGATGGGGTCTTTGGGAATCCGCCTCAAGAACTTGACCTTCACTTCCTTGGCCAAACCCAAGTCCAGCCCTTCCACCAGGACTTCCAACTCGTCGGGCCAATCTTCGGCCGTCGCGTCCTTCTTTGCGGTGGGAACCGACTGCACCGTGTAGTGATACGAATCGATCGCGCGTCGCATCGTGCGCAAGGCTTGACGCAGTTCCAGTTCCTTGGCGCGCCGCATCATCACGTGCTGGACCGGCAGGGCAACGCCCGCCAAGAGCGAGGCCAACGTGATGGCGCACATCAACTCCACCAAGGTGAAGCCACGTGCTGTCGCGGGGCGACGTGCGGTGCTCACGGGGCGACCTCCACATTGACCACGCGCAGCCCCGCGGGCAACGCGTTGCTGTCAGGGTCGCGCACCTGTGCCGTTGCAAACTGGAAGCTGGCTGTTCCCGGTCTGAGCGCCACGAAGTTCAGGCGCAGCAATCGACCGCCGCCATTCGCTCCCTGCTCACCGGGTCGAGTGAGCGAGACCACGATCACCCCTCCCTCTCCCCCTTCGACCACCTGTACGTCAGGAATCACACCGTTCTGCGCCAAGAAATCACCAGGCTCGCCGGGCGGTACGAATCGCAAGACCTCGGCGTTATAGCGGAGTTGGAAGTTGACCTGTCCGACGTTATCGCCATTCTGGATCAGCACATCGACACCGACGCCTTCGCCCGAGCGGACCTGCGGGCGCTCTGGGTTGAGTCGCACCATAGCGGGAGCGATCGGTGCTTTCGGCTGCGCCTCGTCGTTGCCCTGCTCGTCGTCGGGTTCGGCGTTCGCGTCGTTGGCTTCATCGACGGATTCCGAGTCCGGGTTGGGGTTGTTCCCTGGAGCCACGGGCGGCGGGGCGACAGGAGGCGGGCTGATCGCGGGGTCGGCCCCCGGTCGGCGACGCGGTTGGCGCGGCGGGGACGGTGTGCCCGAACCATCGGCCTGAGGCGCGGCATTGCCGTCGCTCGGTGCGTTCGGCTTGCCGTCCGGTTTCATCTTCACCTGCGGCGTCTTACCGGCATCGCCGAGCGGTGCCTTGTCGGCGTTGAGTTCGTTGTTGATGTCGTTCCACGGCTCGTCACCGTCGGCAAACGGACTCTCCCCCAGCGCATTGCGTGCGACACCACGCAACTCGATCTGCTCTTCGGTGCCGACCCACAGCGGAACGAGGTCGATCGGTTCGATGTTCGGAGTGCGGATGATGTGCGGCGTGAGCGCTAGCACGATGTCTGTCGTGCCGCTCTCGTTGCGCGTGGTTCCGAACAGGCGGCGCAACAGCGGGATGTCCGACAGCCACGGCACGCCGGACAGCGACTGACGCTCGTCCTCGCGCACCAGCCCCGCAATGATGTTGGTTTCACCGTCCCGCAGGCGAATCGTGGTCTCGACACTGCGTGTACCGATGATCGGCTGACTCACGCCGCCGGTGCCCTCCACGTTACCTGCCAACGACGAGACCTCGATCTTCATCTCCAGCGTGATTTCCTTGTTGTGATGCACGCGCGGTTTGATGTCGATGATGATGCCGACGTTTTGGTAGGTGAAACTGGTCACCGGCACGATGTTCCCGCCGACCGTCTGGCTGGAGTTGAAGGTGGTTGCGGGAATCGGCACGCGGTCGCCGATCGTGACCTTGCCGTTCTCCCCTTCCAGAATTCGGACCGATGGTTTGGCGATCGACTTGGTGTCGGTGTCGGTCTTCAAGAAGTCGAAGATGATCGAAGGGATGGTGCCGAGGCTCCAGGCAGACTGCGCCTTCAAAAGCGATAGGTTGTTGAGCGGAACCGACTCCTTGCCGTCTCCGAACACCAACTGGAGTGATTTGCTCGACAGGTCGAAACCCAGTTTTTGCGCATTGTTGTGCGTGATTTCCAGCAGTTCGAGGTCGACAACCACCTCGCCCTTGGCCTTGTCGTTGGCTTTGATGATTCGCTCGGCAACCTTGATCTTCTCGGGCGTGTCCTTGATCGTGATCGCATTGAGGTTGGCGTTTTCCGCGATGCGCCGCGATTCCAACAGGGCACGCAACAACGTCTGAACGTCCTTGGTTTCGGCGTTGGAAAGGTAGAACGTGCGAATCACGTGGTCTTCGTACTCGGTGCGCTTCTGGCGGTTATCGTCCGCAATCACGATCGTGCTGGAGTCGAGCACTTTGTAGAAATGCTTGGCCTGCAAGTTGATGATGTCCATCGCCTCATCGAACGTCACGCCAGCGAGCTCGACCGACATCTTCTTCTTCTTGTCGACCTTCTCGTCGTAGATCACGTTGATGCCGGAGATCTTCCCGATCGCTTCGTAGACATCCTCGATCGTCGCGTCGGGCAAACGCAGCACGATCGGCACGCGGCTCTTGGGATTCAAGCGAGGCGGCCCCAGTTCCTGAGCACGCCGCTTGGCTTCGGTTTGAGCCCGTTCCATGTCCGACGGGCCCTTGAGCTTGCGCTGCATCTGTTCGTTGGCTTTCTGCAATTCGGTCGTCGCGTATTGATTGGACGGGTCGAGGATCACCGCCTCTTGCAGTTCAGCCGTCGCTAGCTCGAGTTGGCCGCTGGCCAGATAGCGCTTGCCGCGATCGAAGTGTTCGGTGGCAGCGCGCAGTTTGGCCCGCGCCAGCGCCACCTTGTAACGCGTATCTCCCGGTTCGAGCGCCACCGCTTTGGCATAACCCAAGACCGCCTGATCCCACAGTTCACGCTCGGCCGCTTTCTCTGCTTGCCGATAGGCATTGCGCGCACCCGACGTTGCGCAGGCAGCCAAGAGCATCATCAGACTTGCTGCCAGGGTCAACCGAAGTGCGTACCTTCCGATCATCGTCATCGCTTCTCCCACTGCAAACGGCCGAGTCGCGCCCGGCACTGAACTCAGCGCCGGCCGCCTGATCCCTTGATCAACTGGACCGTGGAGGACATGTCCTTGAACTGAGGGTCGGTGTAGCCGACCGTCAGCGATTCTTTTTCGATCTTCTTGATCACGAACTTGTTGTCGACGATGTCGCCGACCCGCACCCATTCGAACTTGTCTTTCTTTCCTCCTCCGCTGCGCTGCAAGCAGGCGAGGATCTGCTCACCCCCTTCGTTTTGGATCACTTGGCCGAAGTAGACGAACGGGAAAGAGGGCGCTTGCGGGGGGGGAGGAGGCGGCAGCGGAGGAGGCGGCAGTTTGGCTTGTTCTTCCTGGATCTTGATTTGCCGCTCCATCTCTCGCCTCGCCTGCTCCTCGGCCTGCTGGCGGCGCTCGCGCTCCGCGGCAACCGACTCGGGACTCTCGGTGAAGTCGAAGACGCGGCGGCGCAGCTCGAAGGAATCTCCGCCGTCGTTGCGCGTCACCTGCAACGCCGGCATTGCGTCCAACTCCATCAACTCGGCCGAGAGCTTCGCGACGTTGATCTCCTGCGCGGTGCCATCGCCCTGCGGTCTGGCGCCGAGCACGTCGCGGTAAGACCACACGGCGAAAGCAGCAACCAAGGCGAGGAAGACGAGCAGCTTGTTGAGGCGACTTCTTTCGGCTGGCGTCATGGGCGTGTCGCTCCACGCTTGGTGCTGTTCACACGTCGTGAGCCACCACCCTGACGCCGCTTCTTGGCCTTCTCTGCGCGCTCCTTTTCCTTTTCTTCACGAATACCGGGCGCGTCGAAGTATGTTTCCACGGCAACATTCAGTTGCACGTCCTGCCCGCCATCCTTCGACCCTGCCAAGGTGACTTCACGCACGATCAGGAACTGGCTGATCGACT
>CAZAHQ010000427.1:0-4003 GCA_964484415.1 uncultured Acidobacteriota bacterium
GATCCCGCGCACGCTGCAAATGTCGCTGGCCGGTGTACGCGACATGTCGGTGATCGAAACGCCACCGCGCAATCGACTCTCGATTCAGACGCTGCTGGCGCCGTGGTCTCCGTCGCTGGTGGCGGCAGCGATTCGCAACGAGATCCGCCGCGGAGGTCAGGTGTACTTCATCACGCCGCGCGTGCAGGGAATCGAGGAGACCGCGTCGCTGCTGCGCGAGCTCGTGCCCGAAGCGGAGCTGGCGTGGGCCCACGGCCAGCTCCCCGAAGGCGAGTTGGAAAAACAAATGCTGCGTTTCGTGCGCGGCGAGGCACAGATCTTGGTTGCTACGACCATCATCGAGAACGGCTTGGATATCTCACGCGCCAACACCATCATCATCGAGAAGGCGCACCGCTTTGGTCTCGCGCAGTTGTATCAGATGCGCGGCCGGGTCGGGCGCAGCGACGTGCGGGCCTACGCCTATCTGATGGTCCCGTCGCGTCGCGATCTGACGCCCGAGGCGCGACAACGACTGGCCGCACTGGTGGAGTTCAGCGATCTCGGCTCCGGCTTTCGCATCGCCGCTCTCGATCTGGAAATACGCGGTGCCGGAGAGATGCTTGGCGCTCAACAATCAGGGCACATGGAAGCGGTCGGCTTCGAGCTGTACGTGCAGATGCTCGAGGAAGCGGTACAGCGGATGCGCGGCAAGGCACTTCCCGAGATCCCCGACCCGGTCACAATCAACATTGGGGTGATGGCCAATCTGCCCGAGTCGCTGATCCCGATACCTGGTCATCGGCTGGCACTCTACAAGCGACTTTCCGCGGCCGACACCCGTAATGAAGTAACCGCGCTGCTGGAAGAGACGGTCGACCGCTATGGACGACTGCCCGAAGCGGCGCAGAATGTGTTTCGCATTTCCGAGTTGAAGGTGCTCGCCATGCAGTATGGTGCCGTTCAAATCGACTGGAAGGACGACGCGGTCTCGATCAAGTTCGGGGCTCGCGCCAAGGTGGACGGCGATCGCGTCCTGAAGCTGGACCGCACCGATGGAACTGTCCGGCTGCTCAGCAACGGCACCGTGCGCGTGCGGTCCGAGGGAGTAACCGGCGATCGCATCACGCACGCGATACGCGCCCTGCACAAAATCGTGGGAACCAACAGCGACACGTCTGTCGCCGGAAGCCCGGCATGAGCTTAGACCATCGATCGATCCCGCGAGTTCAGCTATCCGCGCTGCTGGGGGTGATGCTCGCGCTCGCCGCGTGCGCGCGATCCGACACCGCAGGCGCACCCGCATCACCAGGAGGGAGTACCTCCGCACAGTCGACTTCGCCGGCATTGGAAAACTTCGAGCGGTGGTTGCGGCTCGAGGCAGGGGTCGAACCTGCTGAGGTCGCACCGGAGGCTCGTCGCACGTTGTGGCGCGAGTACTGCGCCGAACTGTTGTTTGCGCGTGCCGCCGAGCAGCAACAGTTGACTGCGCCCGAGAACGCTGTCGCCGCTGAGGTCGAACGACTCGAAGCACTCGGCGATGTCTGGCCGCCTGAGCAGCGGCGCGATGCGGCGCGCCAGAAGATCTTGGCAGTGTTGTATGAGGAACATGTCCTGCGCGAGCAGGTGAACGTCACCGAGGACGAGGTCACCGCGGCGCTCCAGCGGGAAGGTGTCGAAGGAAGGGAAGGGGTTTCGTTTCGGATGTTGCGTACCGAGACGCGCTCCGCCGTCGATCGAGCCCGCGCGCGGATCGCCAAGGGAGACCCGTTTGACCAGGTGGCTCGCGAGCTGTCCACCACGCCCGATAAGGGAGCGCTCCAACAGCAGGTCCTCAGCGACCTACCCAAGGGTGCGGCGGCGGCGATGCAGGGGCTCCGCGAGGGATCCGTCTCCGAACCGGTGGAAATCGGGAAGGCGTGGTATCTCTTCCTGCTCGAGGCCCGCAACCGCGACCTCGACCCCAACCAGGCCCGGCAGCGGGCGGCACTCAGGCAATCGCTTCTACAACAAAGATTCGACCAGCGACGCGAACGTGAGCTGGAAAACTTGGCGCAGGCTGGGAAGCTCGACCTCAATCAGCCCCCAGCCTCTGCCCAGGAGACGCCGTAATGCGAACCATCATCGTTCCTGTCGCACTCTCGTTGTCAGGCCTTGTTGCCTTTGCACAAGCCCCCGCCCCAGCCGCGTCGAAATCGGTCGAGACTCGCGTCGAAGATGTCGTCGCCTGGGTCAATGACGACATCGTCACCTGGAGCGAGCTGCAGGAAAACGAACGCGAGATGGTGGCGCAGTTGATGCAAGGAAAGTCATCTGCCGATGAGATGACCGCCGCCGTGGACGAGGTTCGACAGAAGGTGTTGGGCGATTTGATCACCGATCACTTGCTGGTGCAGGAAGCGGAGCGACTCTTCGACCTGGACGCAGTCGAGAAGGACGTGCTCGACAACTTCAAGGAGCGCAACAAGCTGAAGGGTGACGCCGAGCTCGATGCGTATATCAAACCGTACAACATGACGCGTGATGAGCTGGTGCGACGGCTCGTGTTCGGTGCCGTTCCCGGTTACGTCATCGACAACCAAGTCAAACGACAACTCGGCGTGTCGCAGCAGGAGTCCAAAGCTTGGTATGACACGAACATTGCCAAGTTCACCACCCCTGCCCAGGTGACGTTCCGTGAGTTGCTGCTCACCGCGACCGATAGCGAGCAGTTGGCCAGACGCAAACCGGAAGCTGAAGCCCTATTGGCGCAAGTTCAGGCTGGGGCCGACTTCGAGGCACTCGTGAAGGCGAAATCCGAGGCGCGGTCTCGGGCGACCGCGGGGCTCATCGGCCCGCTCGACCCCAACGATCTGCGACCCGAGCTGCGCCCTTTCGTGGTCTCCACCCCCGTCGGCCAGGCGGCGATCGTCTCGACCGATAGTGGCTGGCAAATCATCAAGATCGAGGCGCGACAGGACCCGTCGGTACGACCATTCGAGGAGGTCAAGACGGAGTGCGAGGAAGCGGTGCGCTCCGACAAGGCGGGCCCCGCGCTCAAGACCTACATCGAAAAGCTGTGGAAGGAGGCAGAGGTCGAGGTGCGCAAGGACTATGTCGATCGATTGGCCGGCGACCTCAAGCGATACGTCAAGGTGCAATAGTTGCTGGCTCGCCCGGACCCACAATCACCGTTCACCCTCCCTCAGGCCCGACCGGCTGGTATATGCTCCGGCCGCTCTCCGGCGGGCAAACGGACGGTGATTGCCGCGACCGGGAGGACGAGGAAAGGCAATGGAACGCAAGCCATCCGGCACCGGCTTCCAAGAGCGGCGCGAACGCGATCGTTCGGGAGCATCGGAGGCGGCGCGACGTAAGCCGCTGCCGCCGGAAAAGACCCACGCCGAGGAGTTTTATTACCAAAAGCAAATGACCTCGCGATCAGGCGTCATCGTCACGCTGAGTGACGGCGAGACCGTTCGCGGAATCATCGAGTGGTACGACCGCGAGTGCATCAAGCTGCATCGCGATGACGGACCGAACCTCCTGATCTACAAGCGCTGGATCAAGTACATCGGCAAGGATCCCGCCACGCCGTGACCGCAAGCCGAAGGCGGCCGCGGTTGGCCGTTACCGCCGGTGATCCGTGTGGGATCGGCCCCGAGATTCTGATCAAGGCGCTCGCCGATCCGCGCGTGGATCGGGCAGCAGATATCATTGCCCTCGGCGATGAGCGGCAGCTCAAGCAAGTGGCCCGCGCGCTGAAGGTCACCTGGCCGTTTACCGCCACGATCCGCGATCCGCGGAAACTCTCGACCGCCAGCGGAATGGTGCTCTTCGATCTGCAGAACGTGGAGCGCAGCTTGATGCCCGGCCAGATCTCGGCGCGCGCGGGGCGCGCCTCGGCCGAAGCGATCGAAGCCGCGGTGGCGTTGGCGCAAAGCGGTGTGGTGTCCGGAGTTGCCACAGGGCCGATCAACAAGGAGTCGCTCTCGGCGGCGGGCTACAAAGACCCCGGGCACACCGAGATGTTGCAACGGCTGAC
>CAZAHQ010000428.1:0-3998 GCA_964484415.1 uncultured Acidobacteriota bacterium
CGCCGTTGCAGCGCATTTGGCGATTGGGGCCGGCGGGTAGCGGTGCGTGGTATCGGAACGAGCGGCGTGTTGTGGTGGTAGGGCGATAAGTGTGAGTGAGGGTGTTCTGTGAAGTGTGGCCTCCCGGCGAGGATCCTTGGCACCACTCCGCGGCGTGTCGCCTCGGTGCGGTGCTTTGATACAACCTCCCGGCGCATCTCCTCAGCCAAAAACTCGGAGCAGCTTCATGGCTCAATTCCTCGGCACAGCTTCTTGGGCGCAGCCTCTCTCTGCGCTTACCCGGTCTGCGAACCTTCGGCGCCTCGACTTTCCTGCGAGACACTCCGGCCAGCCGAAGAACAGCCTCGTGAATGCGCGAGGACAATCGTGCTGACCGAATCGGCGGCCGTGATGCTACACACCACGCAAGCGAACAACGAACCAGATGCGCAGCACCCTCCCCAGCCCTGCGGTGGCCGTGTTCGATCAACTTACTCAGCCAACAACGCGTCGAATCGCATCCTCGATCGCGCCCGGCTCCTGCTCCGCCAGGTCGTACGTCACGCGAATCATCGGTTTCTCGCTGGTGAGCACCCGCTTCAGATCGATCGGCGTGCCTTCCAGCACGACGTCTGCCGGTGTCGCGCGAATCGTGGCCTCCAGGTCACGCACCTGCTGATCGCCGTAACCCATCGCAGGCAGAATGCCGGTGGCGTTCGGGTACTTCGCGTACGTCTCGCGCAACGACCCCACCGCATACGGCCGCGGATCGACGATCTCGGCAGCGCCCGCCTGGGTGGCCGCAAACCAACCAGCACCGACGCTCATCCCGCCGTGCGTGAGGGTTGGCCCATCTTCCACCACCAAGACACGCTTACCGCGAATCGCGGCGGGATCGCCAGCGTTGATCTCGGACGCGCAACGCAGTATGCGTGCTCGCGGATTGAGTTTGCGGCAGGCCCCTTCGACGGCAACCACCTTGAGCGGGTCCGCAGTGTTGACCTTGGCAACCAGAATCATGTCCGCCATCAACACGTTCGATTCTCCGGGGTAGTACGACGACTCGTGCCCCGGCCGATGCGGGTCGACCATCACGATGTGCAGATCGGGCCGATAAAACGGTGTGTCATTGTTCCCGCCATCCCACAGCACGACATCGGCCTCCTGCTCGGCCGACTTCAAGATCGTCTCATAATCGACCCCGGCGTATACCACGAAGCCCCGATCGATATGCGGCTCGTATTCTTCGCGCTCCTCGATCGTACAGCGATGCTTGTCGAGGTCGTTGTAGTCGGCGAAGCGCTGACAGACCTGCTGCGACAGATCGCCGTACGGCATCGGGTGCCGCACGGCAACCACTTTCTTCCCCAGCTTCTTCAAGATCGACGATATGTAACGTGTGGTCTGCGACTTCCCCACACCCGTGCGCACAGCGGTAATCGCGATCACAGGACGACGCGAGCGAATCATCGTCTTGCCCGGCGAGGCCAGCGTGAAGTTGGCGCCCCAGGCGTTGACATGGGCCGCCTTGTCCATCACGTACTGATGCGACACATCCGAGTACGAGAAGATCACGTCATCAACTTTGTGATCGCGCACGATTTTCTCGAGCTCTTCCTCGGCGCGAATCGGAATCCCTTGCGGATAGTGTTCCCCGGCGAGAACCGCCGGGTAGACGCGCCCTTCGATATCGGGGATCTGTGTGGCGGTGAACGCTACCACCTCGGTGTCGGGGCGATTGCGATACAGCACGTTGAAGTTGTGAAAGTCTCGACCTGCAGCTCCCATGATGACGACTCTCTGGCGCGACATCGTGAAACCTCCCGTTGGACAGGTGGCAAGCCTACTCTTCGCCTCCGGGATAGACCCTTTACCTCCGTCAAGTCGGACTTTGCGAGTTAATTTGTCGATGGATGCCAAGTGACAGCCCGGCGCGACGTGCCCAGGGGGACTCACCGGCCGCCTCACGATCCAACTGCTCCAGCCACGATCGAGCGGCATTTCCAACGCGATCAGGCCCGTTCCGCATTGCGGCGTCACGGGCACGCCGCGCCATCGTCGCAACGCATCGTCGCGCTGCAAGACCTGCTCGAGCCTGGGTGCGATGAGTTCTTCGTATCGGGTGATGAGATCGCCAGGACGAGCCCCCAATCGATAGGCCAGGCCGGTCTCATCGACGCGGAGTCCCGCACCTCATCGCCATCCCCGAAGCCCAGCACAACTGTGCAAACAAGTCGTGGCCGGTGTCCCAGCAATCGGTACACGCACTTCCATCCGGCGTGACTTTCGGGTCGTTTTGGGATTCCGCTCTCGCAGCGCACATGGCGTTCGTCAGACCAAAGCGCCGGATGAAAAAGAACAGGGCCGCTGCCACGAACGTGGCAACGGCCCTTGGTGGAGGGGAAAGACCCGGGCCAGTTACGGCCGCGGTTGGGGTTTCCTCGTCAGCCTCTCAGTCCATCGGCGTCACGGGCACGCGCTGGTGGAACGCGGTGTGCCGTCGCTTTGGTTTCCGTACTTCCCCGTCGCGCACACATTGCGACCGCGCACCAAGTAGTAGAACGCCTCGCCGACAAGCGGATCGATGGGAGCGGAGAGGTTGTTGCCGGGCGCATTGTTCGCCAAGCAGACCTCGCTGCCGCCGCTGCCCACCGGGAACTCCGCGGTGCTGCCGCGCATGACGTCGTAGTTGGTGCCCGGACCAGCCTGCGCCGAGAGGCTGTTCCACTTGATATTCGAAGCATTCAGGAAGGTGACGTTGCTGACTTCAGCCGGCAGGTCCCAAACGCTCACGTTGAGCGATGCACAGTCCACACCGTCAAGGAATCCATCGTTGTCGTCGTCGGGATCGCACGCATCGCCGAGCGTGTCGAGGTCGAAGTCCTGCTGACCAGGGTTGCTGACGCTGGGGCAGTTGTCGACGCAGTCGGCCACACCGTCGGCATCCTGGTCGTAGTTTGGATTGAACGTCGCCGAGAACTCGGAGCTGTTGGTTCCGTCGGTGGCGGTGGTCGACAAGAATGTCTGCTGACCCGTCACGGTGATCGTCCAACTCGCGTTGCCGCCAGCGTCGGTGTTGATGCCGCTGATCGTACCGAGGTACGTGCGACCCTGACCGTTGCCGCTCGGGTCACTCGCGACATTCGCGAACAGCTCGATCACCAACCCGGTGCGATTGGGCGTGGTGTTGAGCGTGCCGTCCACCTTCAACGTCCCGAGAGCGCAGTCATACGTAGCGGCTGTAATCACGGGGAAATTCTGCAGATTGTTGGCACCCGTGTCGGGATCGTTGGCGTCGTTGGCCGTAACACCTGCCGTACCGAGATCGATCCCCAGCGAGCTGTTATCGCTGATCGAATTGCCGCGCACGGCATTGCCGGTGCCGCTGTCGATCCGTACGCCCACGCCGCCGTTGGCAAAGACCCGGTTGCACGAGCCGGTGCAGGCTCCAACCGTCAATCCGCTCGTGCCACCGATCGTGTTGTTGGAGTTGTTGGTGATTTGCACCCCGTGGCTGCCGTTGGCGAGGAGTGTTGCGCCGTCGGCTGCGACGCCGATGTAGTTGCCTGCGATTGTTTCGCTACCCGACGACGACCCACTGCTGCGCACGCCGACGCCGCCGTTGCCGGCGACGACGTTGCGATGGGCCGCCGTGGTTCCGCCGATTGTGTTGCCGGTGGCGCTCGTGAAGCCGCCGCCATCCGTCATCAATACCCCATCACCTGTGTTGGTCAGCTTGACGTTGCCGGAAATATCGACACCGACGTAGTTCCCCTGCACGAGGTTGTTGGTTGCCTGGTACGTCTCGATGCCGGTCGTCGCGGTACCGACGTTGTTGCCGGCGACGACGTTGCGCGCACCGGCCGCCGTGCCGCCAATGGTGTTGGCGTTCGCGCTCTGCGAAACCAAGATGCCGGCGCGACGATTGCCCAGCGCCACCGTGCCGGTGATGTCGGTGCCGACCAAGTTCCCTTGCACGATGTTGTTGTTGGAACCCGATCCGTCGATGTTGAGTCCGG
>CAZAHQ010000429.1:0-3993 GCA_964484415.1 uncultured Acidobacteriota bacterium
GCTGCCGATGAAGATAGGCAGTGCCGCCAGCTGGATCGCCAGCACCACGATGATCTTGTAGGCGTGCGAACGGACCAACGTGAATCGCTCGAGCCCCGCCAGGGCGAAGACGATCGGGAACCCGACGCCGGCCTGGATCAATCCGCCATACGCTCCGATCCCGAAGAACGAGAGCAGCGTGAGCCACCGATAGCGGTGTCCCAGTTCGGGTTCGACCGTGCCCCCTTTGGGGCTCAGCAGCACGACCGCGGTCATCGCGATCATCAAGCCACCGAGTAGCTTTCGAAACGTCAACTCGGGGATCGAAACCGCTAGCCACGCGCCCAGCAGCGCGGAGGGGAGTGCGGCCAGCGCAATCGGAAGCGCCAGTCGCATGCGATTGACACCGCCGTGTCGGAACTGAGGGATTGCCGTGAGGTTCTGCACGACCAACGCCACACGATTGGTGCCGTTGGCGACGGCAGCCGGGAACCCCAGCACGATCAGCAGCGGAACACTGAGAAACGAGCCTCCGCCGGCCGTCACATTGAAGAACCCGGACACCATTCCGACACCGAAGACGGCGACGAATTGAATTGGGGAAAAGGAATCCAGCGCGGGGGTCACCTGTGAATCGTAACAGGCACCTGTTGCTCTCGTCGCTCTGCCTCGTGCACCATCAGCGCAACAGTTCCTTTTCGGGGGCATCGTGTCCAACGTTCCACGCCACGTTTGGGTCGTCGATCCACAGCCGGATCACGCCGCGCTGCAGCGCGAGGCGCTCGAGTTGGCGTTTCCGCATCTGCGGGTCGAGACGTTCGCAGCACTTCCGAATCGAGACGCCGAATCGCCCGACCTGATTGTGATCGACCAAGAAAGCCACGGTGTAGAGCGACTCGCTTCCGAGTCGATGCCAGGCGCAGCGCAGCCGGTGATCTGGCTGACGCACGAGGAGCGATCGGCAAACGAACTTCGAGGCCTGGTGCTCGACAAACGCAATAGCGGCATGTTCTTCGACACGCTCGTTGCGGCCGTGGGCCGTGCGCTCGACGGTTCGTCCGTCTCGACGGTCGCGACACAACCCTCGATGCAGCCAGATTCGAATGGCGGGCCGGCACAGACTGCTGCCGTGGCGAGCCTGCTGTCGGAGGCTCGCCACTCTCTGGAGGATCTGCAACGAATCAATCAACTGCTTGCGCAACGGTTCAGCGCCCAGATGATGGAGGCTCGCTTGGCCTCCGCGCAGTCTGCAGTATTGCATCGCACCACGGGAGTGCTGTTGCGGTTGGAACGGTTGCTCGACCGGCCCCAGCGCGCGCGCTTCGAAACGCTTCCGCTCGACACTTGGTTGGCGCTTCGTTCGAGTACGTGGTCGGTTCTACTCGGAGCGAGTGCCCCGTCACTGACGATCGATGTCGACACAGGTCCGTGGGTCCGGTTTATGCCGGCTGCGATCGGGAACCTGCTCGATGAGTTGCTGACCTGGTTTGCTCACAAGGGCACCCTTGCTCCCGAAGTGAGGACCAGCTGTTCTTATATCGATCAGAGCTATGTCGAACTCCATCAGGGCGCCTCGCTCGGGTGCTACGCGCGCCTGGAGGTGAGGAGTTCGTCTTGGAGCGAAACGAGCGACCTGCCGGAGGCTCTTGCGAATACGGCGGTCGCGTTGGCGCGCGCGCACGGCGGCTACGCTGAGATCGCCGCGGAGCGCGTCGTACTGCTGCTGCCGCAGGTGCCGCAAAAGAAGGGATCGACAAGTCCGACCGTGCTGCTCGTCGACTCCGGTTGCAACTGGCTCTCCGAGTTTTCAGCCGCGCTGCGTGGTCTTGGTATCGAGGTTGCGATCTGCGCCTCGAACGCCGCCGCCGAAGCGCTGCTGTCTGCTGGATGTCGCTATGACCTGGTGTTGTTTGATCAGGACCATCCGAAGCAAGGTGAGGGGAGCGCTCCCGATTCACAGCACCCGGACGCTGGCTCACAGAGCGCGGTGGCGAGCATGCGACGTCTCATGACGGCCGACCCGATGGCACGATGCCTCTGCCTCACACCCAATCTGTCGCCCAGCGCGCTGCACGAGATGATGGCCGCCGGGATGTACGGTTACTGCCCCAAGACACTGGCTCCGCGGCTGGTCAGTTCTTGGTTGCATCCGATGTTGGTGCCGCTTCGCTGATCGACGCCCGATTGACGAACAGCGGTGCCAACGGCTGATACGGTGGACGTCCCTCGGCCCCACTGCTGGGAGTTGCGGCGAGCTTGCTGAGTGCCTCCATCCCAGCGACGACGCGTCCGACGACGACCACCTGACCGGTCCACTCGGGGCGTGGCGCGAGCAGCAGCGAGAGATTGGGCCAACTGCCGCGACCACCCGGCCCAGTCAGTGAAGGCTCGAGCACCACAGCGCCCGCCAAGATCGGATCGGTGCTCGCCTCGAACGGCGCAATGCGATGGATGGCGGTTACCGGCCCGCGGACCATCACCATTTCGCCCGCATGGGTCATCGGGATCGCCGCACCATCGAAGAAGCCAAGCCGCGCCAGGTTCACCAAATTCCGCGCTGCGACCGGTGCCTTGACGCTGTCGAGTGAGATCGCGATCTCACCCCCCACGGTCGCCAGGGTCAGGATGTAGTTCTTCGTGGGGTCGAAGCCCGCGATCATTTTCAGCGTGGCAGTCGCTTCGAGCGCGCCGTTCTTGAAGGTCAAGGTGTAGTCGCCGGGTTGCTGCAATGCTGGAAACAACAGCGCGGCGTCGAACGCGATTCCGACAAACCCACCGGGACCGAGATCTTTTGACTTGGTGGCTGCAAACTGTTCCGGCTTGATCGGTTCGTAGGACTTCCCGTCGGGGCCTTTCAGACGCAGAGATTTGGCGAGTTCATCGCCCGCCGGAATCGGCGACCACTTGTCGCTCAGGTTCTCGACGGTCAACTCACCGCGGACGATCTGGGTTGCTTCGAAACTGGTCTGTGCCATTCGAATCGACACACGTAGTCGCGGCGCGGCCGCTTTCTCCTCGGCCCGGAGCGATCCAAATGCGGCGACAGCAATCAGACCGGCGAGCGACAATCGACCCAGCAACGCGACCCGCATGCAACACCTCGCAGAATTGGAAGAAGTCGGGAATGCTAGCCCGGATCCCTCAAGCGCGCCGCGGTTGTGGCCGTTCGATCGGTCGGTGGTCGCCGCTTGGAAGCGGGGTACGCGCAAATACCAGTACGCCCACGCGCTTCGCCCCCGCGGAGCGCAAGGCGGCCGCAGCGGAGCGCAGGGTCGCGCCCGTGGTGGCCACGTCATCGATCAGCAAGATCGAACGCCCCGCGACCGCCTGCGGTTGCGCCGCGAACACGCCACGCAAAGCCTGAACTCGGGCCTGCGCGTCGCGCCCCGTCTGCGGGCGCACGCTGCGTCGTTTTCGCAGCGCGGTACTGCACGGGACTTCAAGCCGTCGAGCCACCGCGTGCGCGAGACGTCGCGGCGCTCGGCGGCGCGGTCCCCATCGCCACGGATCGGGTGGAACCGGAACGACGAGATCGGGACGGAAGCGTCCTCGCCATCGCCATGCGATTGCCATGCGCGCGGCGAGCGGCTCGGCTAGATCGAGCGCTTCATCGAACTTGAACCGCCGATGCAGGGTGATGGAGTGTCCCTGATACCGGGTCGCCGCGACCGTGTGCAAACCGCGCGCACCGGCCAGGTCGCGCTGACAGTCGGGGCAGTGAGCCGGCCCCACGATTCGAGGCAGAGGAAGATCACACACCCGGCAGGATGGTCCACGATGCGGGGAAAGCTCCCCCCAGCATTCGGGGCAGATACCGGCAATCGCTTGGCCGGGCAGATCGCGTTCGCAAAGTGGACAGGGCCCCGGAAATACCAGCGCAAGCAGCGCGCGCCAGCCTTCGCGACATTCCCGTCGCCACGACATGCACTCAGAGCCCGCGATAGAGTGGTGCGCTCGCAGCCGCTTTGCCGGTATCGATCGCCGTCCAGCGTGTGCGAATGGTGCCGAATCCAC
>CAZAHQ010000430.1:0-3988 GCA_964484415.1 uncultured Acidobacteriota bacterium
AGTTGATTGAAGCCGATGAAGGTGAAGGTAAAACCAAGATGACGCTGGTGATGGGTGACAGTCGCTGTCGCAGAGGTCGATGGCTCCGTCACCATCGTTGTCCGTGCCGTCGCTACAGCTTTCGACGTCGCACGCATCGCCGATGTTGTCGGCGTCCAGGTCGGATTGTGATGGGTTTGCGATGCTGGGGCAGTTGTCGACGGCGTCGTCGACCCCGTCACCGTCAAGATCCCCAGCGTGTGCGCTTGCAGATGCCAGCGCCACGAGCACTAAAGCAGCAGCTATGAGTCCTGCGCTTTTGTACATCCCCACCCCTTCGCCACGAGGACTACCGCAGCGCTCCACCCTGCCGTTTCCCGCACCCCGTTTGCACGCGATTCGACAGTCTTCCCAGACGAGCCGGGGTCGTTATCCACCCAACACGCTTCCGCGTCAAGCGGCTTTTCGCTTTTTCGAGACGTGGTCCTACGCGCGGGACAGCTGCCGATCTATCGGGCGAGTGGCTCCCCCAAGAAGACACACTCCAGGTCTCGGAGATTGTGTTCGTAAACGACCTGAAAACGGGATCGCACGCGTTTGCGCCACCAGCCGATCGGCATCTGGAGCAGATGCGCATTCCGCCCGTCGGGCAGATGGTGAATCGCGGGTCGCGTGGCGATCACCAGCAAGACTACACGGCGCGTTACCCGGCGGATGTCGTCGAGAACCGCTTCAAGGCAGTCCGGCTCGATGTGCTCCAGGACGTCGGTGCAGACCACGATGTCGGCCGGGGGCGGCGTTGCGCTCAGCTCGGCGATTCCTGGATCGTAGCCGCGCACGCCGCCACCCAAAGCGACATTGAGCGATTGCTTGCCGCACCCGTAGTCGAGGAGATCCCTCGACGCGTAGTTCTTGATCAGCGTCTGCACGACACCCACCCACTTGTGCCCCGTCGTGCCCCACTGCGGCTGGTCGCGGTGCAACTGTTGGTTCAGTTTCTGGTAGTCACTGCTGAAGAGCATCGACATGTTCTGAGCCTCCCGTACCGTGCCGAACTTGGTGCCGGGATCACACGGTTGCCACTGCTGAAGAGCGTACCGATTGGGCACAGCGGCGGGATCCTGTTGCAGCGGTTACTCATGATTCGACAAGTGGCACCTGCCGTCATGCCGGGCCCAGCTGACGCTCAGCGATGCGAGCGCCAGATCGAATGAACAAGAGCAGGCGTTTTTCGACTAGTCTTCCATCTCGCGCAGCGCAATTCCGTTGGCGTAGGTCGAGAACGTAGCGTCGAGGCGTTTCCCTCGATAACGCTTGGCAACCTCACGATGCCGCTCCATCTCGACGTCGCTCGAGTTGAGTTCCAAACCGTCGTGGAAGAACTGAAGGGCCTCTCCTACGTCTCCGCGTTGCAAGGCCAAGACACCGAGGTTGTACCAGCCATTGGCAAGCCAATGGTTGTAACGAGGCGGCTGCATTTCCTTGGGAAGCCTGTACAACAACCTCATCGCCTCTTCGTAGTCCTGCAGCCTCCACGTCGCCTTGGCTTCCTTGAGGCGAGCCAGGTTGGTCTGTTGCTGCTGCAACAACTGTTGCGCGGCATTCAACTCATCAGCGACGTCGAAATTCGTCGGCTCTGCAACGCGTGCCGACTGCAGATACGCCACCGACTGTTCATAGTTCGATTCATCACGAGCAACACGCGCCTTGCGACGTAACTCGGGTACATCCGAGGGGCCGAAGGAGGGAGGCGCCGGCGCGGATGGCGCTGGTGTGGGTGCTATCGACGCCGCAGACGCATCGGCCTTGGGCGACGAGGGCTTCTTCTTTGCAACCGGACTCTGGATCGCAGCGTTCTGAGTCGAATCACCGAAAAGCATGTCAATCGCACCAAACCACCACGCTCCTGCGACAAGCAGACCCAGCCCTGTCGACAACACGACGAGGCGCTTGATGACCCCGCCGGGAACTCGACGGGATCCCAGCGAGGACGCGGAATCGGCGCCGCCTTTGCGGCTGTCCGGCTTGACGATTCGAGCCGGTGTTTCCGCAGGCACGGGGGCGCGAGCCGCCAACTCCGCAGTCGCCGGCTCACGGGGCGCCGGGACACTCTTGGATACAGAAACGGGAATCGGAGGCAACGCTGGCGCTACTCCGACCGGCACCGGCGATGGGCTCTTTCCATCCAGCGCCAGTAGATCGGTTTCGAACAGCGCCTGTGAGTTCGACGCCGCTTGCATCATCCGCTTGAGCGCTTCGTCATCGACCGCGGTCGTGATCCGCGCGAGGTAGTCCTTGGCTTCACGGTGCCCAGGTGCCTGTTTGAGCACCTGATTGAACAGCGGCACAGCCTGATCGTTCTGTCCTTTCTCAAACGCATTGATAGCTTGCTGCATCAGGCTCTCGAGTTCCTGAGCTCGCCGCGATGCAAGGTCACGCGCTTGCTCCATGAGCTCAGCGGCACCGGGAACACCATCCCACAACGCCATCCCACGCGAGGCCAACTGCGTGGCGCGGTCGACGTTCCCCTCGCGGAGTGCCTCGCGAGCTTGCTCGACGAGTCGTTGCGCCTCGTGTCGCGAGTCCGAAGTGGACTCCGCGGCGGCTGGATCGCCTGCGCCACTCTCCGCGAGCGGATCGGCTTGCAGCCATTCCGAGACGTCTTGCTCACCCGTCTCTATATCGGATGCTGCCTCGAGTAGATCGCGCATCGATGGAGCATCGTCGTCGAGGCGCTTCTGAGGAGATGTGGAGTGAACGGCCTGGGGCATGGTGCGGACCGTCTCGCGTTGCGCAGAGGGCGTCGGGGGCTTCGCCGCAAGCGATAAGTCGAGATCCAATTCCATCATCGGCATCGAGCTGCCGGTGGCGGGCGAAGTTCCGACGGCGCGCTCCGCCTGCTCCAGCAACAACTCAGCCTCGCGATTTCCCGGCTCGAGCTTGAGTGCGTCGCGACAACTCTTCACGGCCATTGAGGCTTGGCCCGATGCGATCTGCGCACGCGCCTGATCGATCGCATGGCGCAGCAACGGTTGAAGTTGAAGCGTCTGTTGTATCTCGGCCTTCAGCGCCAAGACGGCGGGGTCTTCGGGGTGTTCGACGGCGAGCGCAGCTGCCTGAGCCGCCGCGTCATCGGTCAATCCGCTATCGAGGAGTTCTCGTACACGCGCCAGTTGTACCTGGAGCGCCGCATCACCTGCCGACGACCGATCGAGCTGCGACCAATGACTGTCGACGAGTTGCGTCAACTGCAGGCCGGCTCGAGCCGGCTGATTCTGCGGTTCCATCTGCAGCACCGCTTCCCAGATTTGTCGTGCGCTGACCAGGTCGCCCGCGCGGTACGCGCCGTCGGCCTGAGTCAACATGTCCTGAAGATGCTCCTGATAGGTCGTCTGATTCACGGGCGCTCCAGCGGAAGAACCGAGTGTGAATATAGGGAGCGCAGTTTTTCAGGGGCAATGAATCATCGCGTTCAATCTGTCCCGATTCCGGACATGAGCTGTCTCAGCCGTGGGCGGACAGGCGGAATTGGTCGGCGCACTCACGGGAGCAGAAATGCCGACCGCCCACGATCAGGGCCCGGCTTTCCGGCAGACGAACACGGCAGACAGGGTCAAGTACCAGCCGTTCAGCGCCGGCGGCCGCAGCCGGTTTGGCGGTGGAGCCACGGCGGGATCGGAACGGCCGGAATAGCGAGAGCACGAGCCGCAGCACGAAACCGATCAGGAAGAGCATCGCAATGAGGCGAAACAATCGAGCGAACATGCGCGCACGGTACGCTGGCCCCTGATACCGGTCAATCCGAGGAGGCGGATGAAAGAGCGGGCTGGCCGGTGGCACCCGCTGGACGGTCGCACCACAATCGCCAGCCATGAACTCGAAGGACGATCCACCCGTGAATCTGTATGGCCTCGATCGCGACGGACTGATCGGCGCCCTCGCTCCGCTCGGGCTCGAGACCTACCGCGCGAAGCAGGTATTCGGCCAGATGTATCGACGGGGAGTCTAC
>CAZAHQ010000431.1:0-3986 GCA_964484415.1 uncultured Acidobacteriota bacterium
AACCTGCCTGGCGTGACGCGCGTCAACGATGGCGGGAAATCTGCGGAAGTGTTCCTCACCCCCGACACCGATCCGCAGATCGTGTTGCGCCAAGCGGTCGAGCGCGGCGTAAGGGTCCGTCGCTTCGATCTACGCGAGCCGTCGCTTCACGAGATATTCGTGCGCGCCGTTGGAGGGCGCTTCGATGCGTAACCCACTGCTGATCGCCAAGCGCGAGTTCATGGCGAACGTCCGCACGAAAGGGTTCTGGATCGGCGTGATTCTCAATCCGGTGATTTTGATCGCGATGATCGTGGTGCCGGTCTTGTTGTCGGGGGCGCGCAGCGCGCGCACCTACACGGTGATCGATCGGTCGGGCTGGCTGCTGCCTGCGGTCGAGTCGCGGGCGGCGCGCGAGGACGCCGGCAAACTGCTGAAGCGGCTCAAGGAGATCGCTGGCAAGTCGGCAACGCCGGTTGCGGAATGGCCGGAGGTGTTGCTGGCCCGCAAGGAAGAGGTCAAAACCGCCGACGATGCGGCCATCGAGCTGCTCGCCACCACGGTTGCTACCGACACGCGCTATCGCCAGTGGTGGGACGGCGTCACCGTCACCGCCGCACGCGCACTCAAGGCCCAGATCAGCCGCGAGAATTTCGTGCGTATCGCTGCTCCCGCCGGCACCGACGAAGAGGCCGCGCTTCGTGCCGAGTTGGACAAAGGAGCGGACACGCTGTTTGCGTACTTGATGGTGGGCGCCGATCCACTGCACAGCAGTGACGGAAACAAATACGTCTCCAACAACCTGACCGATGACGACCTGCGCAACTGGTTCTCGCGCCTGGCGGCCGACGAAATTCGCGATCGCCGCTACGTGGCCGAAGGGGTGGCCGCCGACCAACGGGCACGTATCGACAAACCGGTCACGTTCGAAACCAAGCGGGTGGGTGCCTCGGGAGAGGAGAAAGAGGTATCAGCGATCGACACCATCAAGCAGTGGGCGCCTTTAGGGTTTGCCTATCTGTTGTGGATCTCGGTGTTCAGCACGGCGAGCATGCTGATGACCGGCATCGTGGAGGAGAAGCAAAACAAGCTGATCGAGGTGCTGCTGAGTTCCGCCTCGCCGATGGAACTGATGTTGGGCAAAGTGCTCGGTATCGCCTCGACCGGGCTCACGATGGTGGCGGGCTGGGCCATCTTCTACTTCGCAGCGTTCCTCGTGCTGCCCACCATCTTCTCCGCGTTGTCGACTACCGACTTCACGCTGATCCTGCGCGAGCCGTTGTACCTCATCTCGTTCTTGGTCTATTTCGTGCTGGGCTACCTACTCTATGCAGCGATCCTGTTGGCGATTGGATCGATGTCGAGTTCGTTGCAGGACGCGCAGAACATGATGGGTCCAATCGTCGTGATGCTGTTGATTCCACTGCTGACGCTGGTGCCGGTAGGGAAGGACCCCAACGGTTTCCTGGCCAAGGTCCTGTCGTACATCCCGCCGTTCACGCCTTTCGTGATGATGAATCGAGCGGCCGGACCTCCGGCCTGGTGGGAGTACCTGCTGACCACCGCGCTGATGCTGGCTGCGGTCGTGGCCGCGTTGTGGGCTGCCGCCAAGATCTTCCGGGTTGGGATCCTGATGACCGGGAAGCCGCCGCGGCCGCGCGAAATTCTGCGACTGTTGCGCTCGGCATAGGGGCGGCGAAGCGGCTAGCATTCGCGGATGAACTTTCTACCCACCCCACTACCCGGCGTGATCGTGATCGAGCCCGACCTGTTTCGCGATGCGCGCGGCTTCTTCTTGGAAACGTGGAACCTGCGCAAGTATCAAGCAGGCGGAATCGACGCTGCCTTCGTGCAGACCAATCACTCGCTTTCGCAACGAGGCACGCTGCGCGGGTTGCACGCGCAGTTGACCAAGCCGCAAGGCAAACTGCTGCGCTGCGTCGAGGGCGCGATCTTCGACGTGGCGGTCGACATCTGGCCAGGGTCCCCCACCTTCAAACGCTGGTTTGGTGTGGAGCTGACCGCCGAAAGCTTTCGACAACTCTACGTGCCGCCCGGGTATGCGCATGGTTTTGCCGTGATCAGTGAGCGGGCCCAAGTCGAGTACTCCTGCACCGATTTCTATTTCCCAGAAGACGAAATCTCGATCGCTTGGAACGATCCCGAGATCGGCATCGTGTGGCCGGGCGGCGAGCCGCTGTTGTCGGCGCGTGATCAAGCGGCACAGCCGCTGTCGGCGTGGCTCGATCGACTGCCGCGCCAACCGTGAGCGCATTCCGCAGCGTGGTTTCGGTGTTGCTGGGTGCCTTGGTGTTCATGGCGCTGGCGTTCTCGTTGCATTTCATGGTGGTTCAGCTCACGCCAAAAGACTGGTGGTTTTCACAGTTGCCTCAGGCGCCCGCAACATCGCAGCCGGGGGCGGCGCCGACGGAGACCTGGGCGATGTTGGCGCTCGCCACCTTCGTCACACTGCCGGCCGGCTTCACAGCGGGAATGCTGACCGGGCGCATGGGCGGACATCCGCATCGCATTCACGGTGCCGGATTGTGTGTTGTGCTCGGAATGGTGTTGTTGACGACGTTGGCGGTGCGACCCCCGACCGACCTCTACGGCTGGATCGCGTTTCTGGGCCGGCTGGTGCTGCTGGTGGGCG
This sequence comes from uncultured Acidobacteriota bacterium, assembly GCA_964484415.1. Lineage (GTDB taxonomy): Bacteria > Acidobacteriota > Polarisedimenticolia > J045 > J045 > JANNUT01. The sequence goes on from CAZAHQ010000431.1 coordinate 2,633, forward strand.
GCGTGATGGGTGGTGCGTCGGTCGCGCGTCGTATGGAAATGCGGTAGACGCAGCCACCCGTCATCGTCGCGGTGCTACTAGAGCAATCCGTCGAGCACGAAGTAGAAGATCAACGCGAGCAACAGGCCAAGGTGAATCACTCCCGGCACCTTTTCTAGCAGCTTGTTGAATCCCTGCCCCTTCTTGCCGATCAACACGTTGACTTCCAGCGCCAGGATGACAAGCGTAATGATCCCCATCGGCATGCCGATCTTCTTCCCTTCGGCCATCGTCATCGGCAGGTGACTGGTGGCGGCCATGAAGAACAACATCGGCAGCGAGAACATCGCGTTGGTGCGCGATGCGACGAAACCACGTGCGGCAGCGTTGGCGGCGCGTGGATCGGCTTGACCTCCGCCCGCGACCGCCGTGGTGCTGGCAATCACGATCTTCTGGTTGGGCCAAATCACGAACCAGACGTTGAGGAACATCAACGTACCGAGCAACGCACCGATCGAGATCGCCGCGCCTTGTATCGTGCCGAACCACGCGGGGCCACCCTTGGCCGCAGGCTCCATCGCGTAGCGGATCAAGATCAAGAAACCGCTGAGGAAGGTGAACATCGCAGCCCAGCGAAACCACCACAGCGCACGCGGCACGAGTTTGATGATGGCGCCGCTGCGCACGGCAGCATCGGCCTCGGCGAAAAACGGTACCTGCACGAAGTTGAAGTAGTAGAGCAATCCAATCCAAGCGACGCCCGACATGTAGTGAATCCAGCGCAGGATCATCTCGTATCCGGCGCCGGAGAAGAGTGCGAGATCCATCGGATCCTCCTGGCCGTCGATCGACGGCGCGTGCGAGTCGTGGCGACTCGACGGAACGATCGGACTCTACCACGCGGTCCGGGACGATCCGGCGCGTGGGGAGCGGCGGACTTTTGGATCGCAGTCGATAATGCCGGCCTGGAGAACCGTCGTGACCCGCTTCTGTCGATCGAGCCTGGCCCGTTTGCTGGCGACCGTGTTTTTGGCGCTCGCCGCGGCGGCCTGCGATGGCGATCCGGCAACGCAGGCGGCGATGGAAGCACCACCCCCGATACCGGGTATGAAGGGAAACCCGGCCGTGGGTGCCCGCATCTATCAATCCAACTGCACCGCGTGTCACAGCCCCAATCCGGCGTTTCCGGGTGTTTTAGGGCCTGAGCTCAAGGGCTCATCGCGAGAGCTGATCGAGGCGCGGGTGATGCACGCTCGGTACCCAGACGGCTATTCTCCCAAGCGAGGCACGCATAACATGGTCGCCATGCCGCAACTCGAGCCGTACCTCGACGACCTGGCAGCCTACCTACACTGAACGATCTGGTTCTTTAGCG
>CAZAHQ010000432.1:0-3985 GCA_964484415.1 uncultured Acidobacteriota bacterium
TTTCCAAGGAGATGGTGGAAAGCGAACTGTTCGGACACGAGCGCGGCGCCTTCACCGGCGCCAACGAGCGCAAGCTCGGGCTCTTGGAAGCGGCCGAAGGCGGCACGTTGTTTCTGGACGAGATCGCCGAACTCGACATCAGCGTGCAGGCAAAGCTGCTAACCGCACTCGAGGAGCGGCGCTTTCGTCGCTTGGGCGGCTTGGTCGAGATCGCCGCCGACGTGCGCCTGATTGCCGCGACGCATCGCGATCTGCCCAAGCTGGTCAGCGACGGTCTGTTTCGCGCCGATCTGTATCACCGGCTGAATGTGTTTGCGATTGCGCTTCCGCCGCTGTGCGATCGTGACGAAGACATCCTGCCGCTCGCCGTACACTTCTTGCGGATGTACCGCGACGTACCCGACGCCGCGCGCGCGCTGACCGACGAGGCAGCCGGCATCTTGTTGGATTACGACTGGCCCGGCAACGTGCGCGAGCTGCGCAACGTCATGGAGCGTGCCGCCATCCTGGCACCGCCCGATGCCCCTGTAGATGTCATGCACTTACCGCCACTCGAGACGCGCACCAAGCCCGAACCGCCGCCGCCACGAGAACCGGTGGCATCGACCGAACCGCTTCCCGCGACGCTCGAGGAAGCCGAGCGGATGTTCCTCGAACGCGCGCTGCGCGAACGCAAGGGTAGTCTGCGTGCGGCTGCAAAAGACCTTGGGATTTCGCGCGGCACACTCTATCGCAAGGCCCGCAAGTACAACCTGCCGCTGGAAGACTGAGCGGTCTTCGCGGGCTACCTCGTTCCGGATGAGTTGCCGCCGGACGCGCGCGCGTCGCCCAGCATCCCAGCGGAACGACCGGCGGTCCGGTCAGCATCCGCTAGTAGCGCGCATCGGCCAGCAGCGACGATTCGGCCAACTCTCAAGGGACGAGGCATGCCGCGTAGTTGACGCTGGCGCTCACATCCAGTTGGCCTGCTTCGATCGGCGTGGGTGCGGCACTCTCCATCATCGGTGCGGCCATCGTGCGCATCATCGGCATGGGCGGTGAGTAGTTGTTGCTGTCGCTCAGCCACACGACCCGCCCGAGTTTCAGGCCGAGTGCGCGCGCCATCGCTTCGGCGCGGGTCTTGGCGTCGACAACAGCGAGTGCGAGTGCGTCGTAGCGCGCCTTTCCGATCTGACTCGAACCGAATTGCAAGCCATTGACCGCGGTCGCTCCGGCGGCCATTGCGGCGTCGATCAATCGCCCCACATCGGACAAGGTGCCGGTCTTGACGCGAATCGTGTTGTTGGCCGTGAAGTTGACCAGCTTGGGCGGCTTGTTGTTTTCGTAGGCGAAGTTGGGCTGCATGTTGTAGCCGGTGGTCGACTTGGACAGCAGCGTGAACTTGGCGAGGGCCTTGATGACGGTGTCGGCGATCTGTGCGGACCTCGTGCCCGCCTCGGCGCCCGTCGCCCCCTGCGCCATGATCCCAAAGTCGATCGTCGCTTCGTTGGGGTCGAGCTTCACGGTCCCTTCGCCGGAGGTCGAGACTCGATAGCCCTGGCAGGCTGGATCGGGTTGAACATCGCCGTCGGCGAAGCCGGAAGCGGTGAGTGCCAGCGAGCAGAGTGCGATTGCTGCGAACGGTCGTTTCATGTTGGTGTCTTCTCCGTGGTAGAAACGCGCTGCATTCTATCTGTCCGCAACGGAGAACGCCCCATGCCGCACGCCATCGTCGATCTACGCTCCGATACGGTTACGGCTCCGTCGCCCGCCATGCGCGAGGCAATGGCGCGCGCGCCGGTCGGGGATGACGTCTATGGCGAAGACCCGACGGTTGCGGCGCTGGAGGCCAAGGCCTGCGAGCTGACCGGCAAGGAGGCGGCGCTGTACGTCCCCTCCGGCAGCATGGCCAACTTGATTGCTCAGTTGGTGTATGTCCGTCGTGGCGATGAAGTTTTGCTCGGTCAAGACAGCCACGTGCTGTTTTACGAGTCCGGCTCGGGTGCCGCGCTGGCGGGTTGTTTGTATGCGGTGATCCCCGGGTCGGGCCTGATCGCGGCCCCCGAGGTTGCGGCCCGTTTGCAGACCGGATCGTTCTACGCGCCGCGCACCGCCCTGGTGTGGTTGGAGAACACTCACAATCGCGCGGGCGGTGCGTACTACGCGCTTGCGGCGCTGGCCAAGATCGCGGACCTGACACGACAACACAAACTGCCGTTGCATCTGGATGGCGCGCGCGTCTTCAACGCAGCGGCCGCCCTGCGCGTTCCGCTATTGGAAATTGCACAGCACTTCGATTCACTCAGTTTCTGTCTATCGAAGGGGCTCGGTGCGCCGGTCGGCTCGCTCTTGTGCGGCAGTGCGGCGTTTCGCAACGAGGCGTTGCGCTTCCGCAAGATGCTGGGTGGTGCGATGCGCCAGTCCGGAATCATTGCGGCAGCGGGGCTGTACGCGCTGCAACACAACGTGGCGCGTTTGGCCGACGATCACGCCAACGCACGCCGATTGGCCGAGCGGCTGCAGGGAATCCCGGGTCTGGCGGTCGATGTCTCAGCAACGGTCACCAACTTGGTGATGGCCGATGTGTCTCACGACGGCGCCGCCGCGTTGGCCGCTCGCTGCAGGGAGCAGGGGGTGAAGTTCGCAGCGGTGTCAGCCTCGCGCTTGCGCTTCGTCACGCATCTGGATGTCGATGCCGCCGATATCGACCGCGCTGCGGAAGTCGTGCGTCAGGCGATGCGCGCGTAAGCATGTCACTGCGGCTGCGGATCGTGTTGGCGCTGTTGGTGGTAGCGCTGATTCCCATGGCGGTCGCCTTGATCGTGCCGCTGATGCAGGCCGAACGTCGCGCACGCAGCGAGGCCGAGGGGCGAATCGGCACCGCGCAAAAGCAAGCCGGCGCATTGGTGCAGCGGCGTGTCGCGGAGTGCACGGCGCGCTTCGAGCAAGCGGCGGCCGAATTTGCTGTGAACGAACCGGCGCAACGAATCGTGACGCAAGGGCCGGAGACGCCGGCCAACGCACAGGCTGAAGGGCTGGCACGACGCCACGTGCTGGACTGGGTTCAGGTGCGCGACTCGTCCGGCGCCGTGCTTGGCAACTACGAAGCGCGGCGCGACCCCGATGCGGTACTGCTCAAGCGTCAGTCATCGATTCAAGCGGGTGGCGAGTCGCTCACCATCGAGGGGGGCACAGCGATCGGCCGCGAACTGCTCGCGGCTGTCAACGAGGTCACCAGCCTGCCGGTGCAATCGATCGATGAACGCGGAAGGATCCAAGCTGCGAGCGGAGTCCTCGATAGCGATCGCGCCTGGCTGACGGCCGATATCCCGATCGGAGACAGCGGATGGTTGCTGCGCGTGGCAGCCCCGGGGGGCGATGTCGCCGAGGCGCGTCACGACACGCTGCTGAGTTTTCTGGGGATCGCGCCAATCGCCTTGGGCGGTGCGCTCGCGTTGGGTCTGTTGCTAGCACACACGATTGCGCGCCCGGTCCGTGCGCTCACCGACCGAGCGGAGCAGATCGCCGCGGAGCGTGCGCGCCCGATCTTGTTGCCCGACGATCGCAACGAGGTCCGTCGGTTGCAGACCGCGCTGGAACAGATGCTGGATGCACTCGACGGCAGCGAACAGCAGCGTTTGGCGGCAGAGCGCGTTGCCGCCTGGGAGCAGGTCGCGCGGCGCCTGGCGCACGAGGTGAAGAACCCGCTCTCGCCGATCAAGCTCGCGGTGGAGAACCTGCGCCGCACCCGAGAGCGCGCCCCCGAACAGTTCGACCGCGCACTCGCCGAGGAAACAGCCACGATTCTCGAGGAGGTCGACGGCCTGAAGCGGTTGGTCGACGAGTTTTCCGAGTTCGCGCGCTTTCCCGCGCTGCAAATGGCCCCCTGCGATCTGCGCGAGGTGGTGCACAAAGCGCTGGCGCTGCACAAGCCACGTTTGGAGCGCATGCAGGTTGATGTTGATGTCGACGACGATGCGGCTCCGGCCAGCATTCTGGCCGACGC
>CAZAHQ010000433.1:0-3983 GCA_964484415.1 uncultured Acidobacteriota bacterium
AGGCAGTCGCGGCGTGGGCTCGTCGCGCGGGGCACACGGTGCGGTACGCAGCTTACGCGGGAGAGCGTCGCGCTGAGCAACTTCTGCCCGCGGACCTGGACGTGTTGTTCATCGCCTGCCACAGCCGTGCGAGTGGTCTTGCGTACGCCCTGGCCAAGCTGTTCCGCGCACGCGGCACGGTGACGGTGCTGGGCGGGCCGCACGCAAGTGCCTTCCCGCTCGATTCACTGCGCTTTTTCGACATCGTGGTCGATCGCTGTGACGAAGCGTTGGTGAGGCGAATCTTGCGCGATCCACGCGCCGTCAGCGGTGCGATCTCGAGCCACGCGCCGCCTCGTGAACTACCGTCGCTTCAAGAGCGGATGCCGGAACTCCACGCCTCGGTGCTACGCAAGGGGCGCGCCCACGCCGCCACTGTCTTGCCGCTAGTGGCCAGCCTGGGTTGCCCGTACACGTGCGATTTTTGTATCGACTGGAACAAGCGTTACCAACTGCTGCCGCTGGAACTTCTAGCAGAGGACTTGCGCTTCGCGTCGCAGCAGTTCCCCGGTGTGAAACTCGGATTTCATGACCCTAACTTCGCCGTACCGTTTGACGCGGTGATGTCGGTGTTGGAAGCAACTCCCGGCAATCCGTATCTGATGCAAAGCTCACTTTCGATCCTCAACGGCGACCGCCTCGATCGCTTGGCGCGCAGCGGCTGTCGCTACACCGCGCCCAGCTTGGAGTCGTGGACCGACTATTCGGACAAGGCCGGCACGGGGCAGCGCGTAGGTCAAGCCAAGTACGATGCGGTGGTGACGCAACTCGAGCAGATCCAAAGCGCGATCCCCGGCATTCAGGTCAACTTCGTACTGGGACTCGATGACGAGACCGATGACGCGATCGACCTGATCGAGCGATTCGCGATGAGGATGCCGTCGGTGCTCTCCACCGCGACGATCGCAATGCCGTATGGAGGCACGCCCCTTTATTCGAGACTGCTCGCAGCGGGGCGCGTGCTGCGCGAACTACCGCTGCTGTTCTACTACGCGCCCTATACCGCCACGCTACCAGCAAGCGCCGATATCGTCGCTCAGTACCGGCGATTCGCTCGAGTGTTCACGCAACTCGGCTCGCTGAAGATTGTGGCAAGTCGGCAACGCACGTCGCTGCCGCCCATGTTGAAGGCGATTCACAACCTGCGCACGATCGAGGAACGGGGCCGTGCCGCAGCAGTCAGGCGACTGGCGCAACGGCTGCAAACCGATCGTACGCTGCGAGCGTTTCATGAAGGGCGAAGCGGCAGTCTTCCCGAGTCTTATCAGCGCGCATTCGATGCCGTGCTTGGAGATTACGCCGCATTGCTACCGTTACACGAACGAATTCCCCGCCACGCCGGCCTCGATTCAACGCCGCAGTTCGCGGCGGTCGGATAGAAGCGGTCTACCACCATCGGATGTTGAGCAACTCTCGCCACGCCGGCCGCTGGGCGGATATCGCCCAGGGGACGACTCGATAGGTGCCGAACACGTGGTCCCACCAGCTTACCGACAAGCCGAAGTTGGCGTCGCGCATCCGATCGCGATGATGAACTGCATGCACCGGCATGCGGCGCATCCAGAAGCAGGCCTGCGGGTTGTCATGCTGGAGCTGATGGCCGTACGCCGAGAACAGCGCGAAACAGGCGGCTCCAGCGAGGAAGGAAACGCCGGCGGCGGTCGAGATCAAGAATCCCCATAACAAAAGCGGTGACGTACCCAGAAGGTACTGAACGAACTCCGGCAGCACCCCCTTGGCTTGACCGCTGGCGTGATGCTCGGCGTGCACACGAGCCAGAATCCACCCGGAATGCATCGCCCGATGCCCCCAGTACTCGAGCAAGCTGCCGAACACGAACCCCGCTACATAGATCAACCAGAGCATCCAGACCCCTCCAGATAGGGGCAATGCTGTGGCAAGCTACGCCGATGTCCAGTCTTCGTCCAGCACTCGATTGCCTCGAAGTGCGCGAGGCGAGCAACGCTGATCGCGCGCGTATCTACGCACTTCGCCATGCGGTCTACGCCCGGGAGCTGGCACAACACCCGACCAACGCCGACCAGCGACTCAGCGATCCGTTGGACGAGAGCAACCGCTACATCGTGGCGGCCAACGGTGATGATGTCGTCGGGTTCATTTCGATCACTCCACCGCAAGCCGGCCACTACTCGATCGACAAGTACGTGCGGCGAGATGCCGTTGCGTTGCATTTCGACGACGGTCTATTCGAGATCCGCCTTCTGACCGTAATGCCGGAGTGGCGCCAAACCCCGCTTGCTTGGCTGCTGATGCTCGCCGGGCTGCGTTGGGTGCAGCATCACGGCGGCAGGCAGATCGTGGCGATCGGTCGTGTCGAGGTGCTCGGCATCTATTTGAAGGTAGGGCTGCAAAGGTTAGGTCACACGATCGAGTCGGGCGCGGTGCGGTTCGAGTTGCTGGCAGCCTCGACGATGCAGATCGAAAAGACCTGCTTTCCGCGATATGACACGCTCAAACAGCGGGTCTTTGCGCGCGTGCGTTGGTCCTTGCCGGTGCCTTTGGACTGGCCTGTCGAGTGCGAGCACGGCGGCGCGTCGTTTCGCGCGATCGGTGAGCGATTCGACACGCTGTCGCGGCGTCACGAAATCATCACGGCCGATGTCCTGGACGCGTGGTTTCCCCCTCCACCGTCCGTGTTGGATGCGCTGACATTCGACGCGGCGTGGACTTCGCGAAGCTCACCACCGATCAAAGGGGACGGGCTTCGCCTGGAAATCGCTCGAGCGCGTAGGATTCCACCGCAGTGTGTCGTGTTGGGTGGTGGATCGTCCGATTTGATCTATCGCGCATTGCCCCGTTGGATCGGGCCGCAGTCGCGCGCGATGGTGTTCGAGCCAGGGTACGGCGAGTACGCACACCTGCTTCGTCACGTCATCGGGTGTCACGTCGAATCGGTGTCGCTCCCAGATGAGAACGCCGAACTCGTACAGCTCGATGCGATTCGGCGTGCGCGGCGTGAACAGTTCGACTTGGTGGTCTTGATAAATCCCAACAACCCAACCGGCAGTTTGGTGCGGCCCGAGCCGTTACAACGGGCGCTTCGTGAGACACCGGGGCCGACGCTGATCTGGATCGATGAGGCGTACAGCGAGTATGCTGGGCCCGATCTGTCGATGGAGCCGTTTGCGGCGGCACATGACGGCGTTGTGGTCTGCAAGACGATGTCGAAGGTATACGCAATGAGCGGGTTGCGCGCCGCCTACATGGTGACGACACCGCTCAGGGCGGATGAGTTGCGTCGCTGGACTCCGCCGTGGTGCATCGGATTGCCTTCGCAGATCGCGGCAGTACGCGCCCTGCGCGAAACGTCGTACTACGAGGACCGCTGGCGCGAGACCGGGTCACTGCGTGAGCGCTTGGCTGACGGCGTGCGCATGCTGGGAGGCGATGTCACCGCAGGATTCATCAACGCGGTGGTGTGGCGCCTGCCCGCACGCGGATTGAACGCAGCGCAGGTCGTTGCGAGGTGCCGTGAGTTCGGCTTGTATCTGCGGGACTTGAGTGGGTTGAGTGCGCAGTATCAGAGTCGAGCGGTGCGCATTTCCGTCAAGGACGAGGCGACCATCGATCGGATGCTTGCGGTGCTCGAGTCTATTTGAACGTCCGCGACTCGCAGGCGCCGGTCACTCATGCGCGAGGGCGGCTCTGGCCGGAGTTGGAACTGCCTCGCCTCTGGAGCGTTGACCAAGCCGGAGGCCTAGATGCGTGCATCAGCCCGGCTGCTCTTCGTCGTACTCGCTCTGTCCAGTTCTGCGTTTGCAGTCGATTTCCCTGATTCCCCAGCCGGCCGTTGTGCTGCCGCACTGCTGAGCGCCATCGTCAAAGGCGACGATACAACTCTGAAACATTTCGTCGAGTCTCGAGTTGCTCCCGAAATGATCAAGCGGCGCGGCAGCGAGCAGATTCTCTTGATGCTGCGGCGA
>CAZAHQ010000434.1:0-3977 GCA_964484415.1 uncultured Acidobacteriota bacterium
GTTACTACACACTCCGCGCCGACCAGAACACGCAAGCCTCGCGTGGACGACTGAACGACAAGAGCTACGCCGAGTTGGACGACGCCGGGTATCAAGCCCGCTCGGTGACAACTCTCGCCGGTGGGCTGAGCCAAGTAACGCTCTATTTGGAAGGGGTGCAGTGCGCCGCGTGCATCTGGTTGCTCGAGCGCGTCGACACGCTCACGCCCGGTCTCATCGAGGTCAAGGCCGACTTGGTGCGATCGCGCGTCACGTTGGTATGGGACCCGTCCCAGGTGTCGTTGTCACAGATCGCGCGCCGCTTCGCGTCGCTCGGATATCAGCCGCATCCAGCTCGCGGACTGGCGCGAGAAGGCGCACGGCGCCGCGAAGACCGCGCGATGTTGATGCGGATCGGATTGGCAGGCGCTGTTGCCGGCAACGTCATGGCGATTGCGTTCGCGCTCTATGCGGGGATGTTCGACGCAATCGAGCCCGGGCTGTTTGCGCTGTTCCGCTGGGCGAGTCTGATCGTGACGCTACCCAGCTTGCTGTACGGCGGTTCGGTGTTCTATCGCGGCGCCTACAACGCGGTTCGAACGCGGTCGCTGCACATGGACTTGCCGATCGCGATCGGACTCACGGCCGGTTTCTTGCACGGCACCGTCAACACCGTTCGTGGCGAGGGCGAGATCTACTTCGACTCGGTCGCAACGCTCATCTTCTTGCTGCTGGTCGGGCGGTTCTTGCAACGGCGACAGCAACGGCTAGCCGCCGACTCCACCGAGTTATTGGCAGCGCTCTCGCCGAGCAGCGCGCGTGTGATCGTTGCCGGTCGTGTGCATGAGGTGCCGCTCGAATCGCTGCTGGCAGGCATGACAGTGGAGTTGCTCCCCGGCGATACCGTTCCTGTGGATGGTGTGGTGCTCGACGGTGCGTCCGAAATCGATCTCTCGCTGCTGACGGGCGAATCGGCCCCGGTGAGCGTGGTCAGCGGCGATCCGGTGCACGCTGGAACACTCAACCTCTCGTCGCGGCTGGTGGTCGAGGTCAAGAGCACCGGTGAGGAAACCCGCATCGGCAAGCTGATGCGGTTGGTGGAGGAGCATGCAGCCCGTCGCTCCAACATCGTTCAGTTGGCCGATCGCATCTCCGGCATATTCGTTGCGGTGGTGCTGGTCTTGGCGGCGACAACCTTGGCGATCTGGTGGGGTCGCTCCAGCGAGCAGGCTCTCGATCACGCGATCGCGTTGCTGATCGTCACCTGCCCATGCGCGCTTGGCCTCGCCACGCCGCTGGCGGTGAGCGCGGCGATCGGACAGGCGGCACGTCAGGGAATCTTGATCAAAGGCGCCGACGTGCTCGAGAAGTTGGCGCGTCCGGGCAAGATCCTGCTCGACAAGACCGGGACACTCACCGAAGGGCGTTTGTCACTCACACGATGGGACGGCGACACGGCAGCCCAACCACTGCTTGCCGCGCTCGAGGCGCACTCGACGCATCCTGTCGCACGCGCCGTTCAGTCCGCTTTTGGCGCCGCCGCAGCCAGTGGCCCAGTCGATGTCCGCGAAACACAAGGGGGCGGCGTCGCCGGAAGCGTCGGTCGATCGCGCATCATTGCCGGCACTGAGTCATTTGTTCGATCGCGTGGTGCTGTGGTCGGCGATGCGATGCAGATGGCCGCGGCGAATGCCGTCAACGATGGTTTCTCGCCGGTGTTGGTCGCGGTTGACCAGACTGTCGTCGCGGTGGCGTCTTTTGGCGATCGACTGCGCCCCGACGCTGAGCAGGCGCTCCTTCGTCTGCGTCGATCCGGTCATGTGCCGTCGATACTCTCCGGAGATCATCCCCGTGTGGTAACGACCGTCGCGCGCACCCTCGGCCTGTCTGCCGGAGACGCGCGAGGGGGCGTCTCGCCCGAGGGGAAACTGAGCGCTGTAATCGCCGAACGCGAACGCGGGCCCGTGGTGATGATCGGTGACGGCGTCAACGACGCCGCGGCACTGGCGGCCGCGCCGGTTGGAATCGCCGTTCAGGGCGGCGCCGAGGCAGCGTTGGCAGCGGCGGATGTGTTCATCACGCGGCGGGGTGTCATGCCAATTGCCGAGTTATTCGATGGGGCCACGCACACCATGCGTGTCGTCCGGCGCAACCTGGTGTTCTCGTTGGCCTACAACGTCCTGGGAGTTGCGCTGGCGATGACCGGGACTCTCAACCCGCTGATCGCGGCCGTGATGATGCCGCTCAGCTCGCTGACGGTGATCATCAGCAGCTATCGCGCCGATACCTTCCGCTCGGTCGGCAGGAGCGCGGACTGATGTCGGTCATGTTCGTTCTGTTGCCGATCTCGCTATTGTTCGCCGCCGGTGCGGTGGCTGTGTTCCTGCGCGCGACGCGGACCGGACAATTCGACGATCTCGATACGCCCGCAGCGCGAATCCTCGAGGAGGATGACACCGAGCCCGAACCGGGTGGTGTGGCTCGCTAGACCAGACACGCAGGTCGCCCGCCATCGTTAGATCGGTTCGTCGCAGTCTCGGCCAGTCATCAAGTCGGCGGAGCCACACGGTAAAAAGGTTGCAAACGGCACTGTCCGAGGCGACCGAGCCGGGTAGTCTCACTCGGCATCGTCCACAGCGAGTAACTTCCTCACCCCCCAGTACGTTCTAGCGGGTGAGGGTGGTCTCGCCAGCGCTGGTACCGAAATGGTCAGGAGAGATGGGGAAATGTCGAAAACGCGACTGGTGATCGTCCTCGGGGTTGTCGCGATCGTGGTGGCAGGTGGAGTCGTCTTTGCGCTGCGCGGGCGTGGGCCGAAGCCGCTCGAGGTGCAAACCGAAAAAGTGACTCGACGAGAAGTGATTCAAACGGTCAAGGCCACCGGTCGCGTTCAGCCTAAGACCGAAGTCAAGATCAGCGCCGACGTCAGCGCCAAGATTACCGCGATACATGTCGAAGAGGGTCAGCATGTGGAGCGCGGCACGCTCTTGTTGGAGTTGGATCGCGAGCGATACCTCGCAGCGCTGGAGAGCGTACAAGCTAATCTCCGCGTGGCGTTGTCGAATGCCAACGTGACGCGCGAGAACACGATCAAATCGGAAAAGGATCTTCAGCGTGCGCGCGAGATGAGCCGCCAAGGGCTCGAAACGCAGGCGGCGTTGGATTCGGCGGTCGCAAGCTACGAGGGCGATAGGGCTCGAGACAAGGCGGCCAACGATCAGGTCGAGCAGGCTCGGGCGTTGCTGAAACAGGCTCAAGACGACCTCAACAAGACGCGTATCTATGCGCCGATCGACGGGACGATCAGTCGGCGGAACAAAGAGCCGGGTGAGATCGCCTTGGGGTCGCAGTTCCAAGAGGATGTGATCCTGGTGCTCTCCAACCTCAGTGGTATGGAGGCCCTCGTCGAGGTCGACGAGAACGACATTGTCTCGATCTCCCTCGGAGACGCTGCGATGATCGAGGTCGACGCGCTTCCTGGTAAGCAATTCCGCGGGACAGTAACCGAGATCGCCAGCAGCGCGAAGGTCAGTGGCCAAAACACAACCGAACAGAAGACCGAGTTCGAGATCAAAGTCTCGATCGACGATCCCAACCTGCAGTTGCGCCCCGGGATGACAGCGACAGCGGAGGTCACCACCGACACCAAGCAGAATGTCATTGGCGTTCCGATTCAGTCGGTGGCGGTACGGACCCTCGATCAGTTGGGTGGCGACAAGGCGCGTTTCACTCCCGACAAAGACGGCTTCGTGACGGTCGCCTTCGTGGTTGACGCGAAAAACGTGACCGCAGTTCCGGTCAAGACCGGTATCCAGAGTGAGAGCCACATCGAGGTGACCGAAGGGCTCGCGGAAGGACAGGAAATCGTGATCGGTAACTACCGTGCGATCAGCCGCGATCTTGCCGATGGGGCAGCGGTCGAAGTGAACAACAAGCCGGCTGCCGGCGCTCGCTCGTAAGTCTGGAGGGCGACGCCATGTCGTTATCAATCCGCGATA
>CAZAHQ010000435.1:0-3975 GCA_964484415.1 uncultured Acidobacteriota bacterium
GTGTGCAGTTCGATCCCACCAATCAACTGCACGTCGAAGTGCCGCATGTTGAGCACGCGACGCGCGGCTTCGCGCGTCACGGCGAACGCCTCGGGAAGCAGATCGTCGAGTGTTTCGCCTCGTTCCAAACGATCGCGGAACTGTGGGGTCATGGCCTGGAGCTGCGTGTCGGTAAGCGCGCGTATCTTCGGCTCGAGTTCGTTGATCGCCGCGACGCGAGGTACGAGTCGCTTGAGCTCGCGCTCGTTGGCGGTGCCGAAGATCTTGCCGAGTATCGTGTCGAGCATCGGTTTGCTGCCTCGATCGTGTTCGGGTTCATGCGCCGCGTGACAGCCACCTGGCGCGCGAACCACGGATGCTAGCCGCGCCGCCGGTGAGAGGCCAGAGGCCAGACGTGAAAAGAGGCGGGCACGGCCCGCCTCGTATGTGATGGGGTTGCGCGATGCGCCAGCGTCAGTGGAACAATCCGTCCCCGCTCATGTAGCGCATTGGATTGACCTGCGTGCCCCCCTCGAGAACCTCATAGTGCAGGTGGGACGCGGTGGCGCGACCGGTAGCGCCGACCAAGGCGATGAGATCGCCGCGTCGCACACGCTGCCCGGGAGCCGCCCGGAACGCCGATAGGTGGCCGAAGCGCGTGGTAAGGCCATCGCCATGGCTGAGATAGATAACGTTGCCGTAGCCGGCGTGTCGCTCCGTCTTGACCACGATCCCATCGGCAGGGGCATAGACCGGGGCACCTGTCGGGGCTTCGATATCGACGCCACGATGAAACTGCTGAAGTCCGGTGAATGGGTCGCGACGCCAGCCGAAGCTGCTGCCGATTAGACCAGGCGCTGGGACGATCGACGGTATCTGGGCCAGTCGCTCGACGTGTGCTTCCACCGCGCGCTGAACCGTGTCGAGACGTCGGGCCAGCAATTGACTGCGTTCCAGCAACTCATCGGCCTCACCGCGCATGACATCGGCGCGCGCAATCGGGCGGAGTTGCTGCAAGTTGGTCGAGGCGCCAATCGCGTGCGGTTGTCCATCGGCGATCTTCAGCCCGGCGATTTCACCAAGTTTGGAAGTGCGATCTTCGAAGCCATCGAGCTTGGTGCGCAGATCGCTGAGCGTGGTTTCGATTTGGGCCGAGCGTTGCGCCAGTTGATCGCGCTCCTCGCGAGCTGCCGAGAGCTCCTGCGAGAGGCTGCGACCCCACCAAGCGAGAAACGGGGTGACGAGCGCCAGCATCAGCACCAGGATCAACGCCCCGGTGCCCCACAGGATCTGCATCCCCTTGACCTGAAAGCGACGCAGCCGGGCCTGAGCGCCCGCAACGATCATGACCGTGAAGTGGCGGCGGAAGAACTTCACTCAGACTCCCCTCGTGGATTCCCGGTCCCTGTTCGAAACTGTTCTACCTACCCTGTAAGGCCGCGAAATATAACCTCCGGCTTATTCTGGGGCAAACAAGATCGATGCCACTCGTGAGGCTGATCAAGCCTGTCGGACGCCTCAGCTCCGATCTCGAGCTCGCGATCGAACAAACATGAAGCGAAAGTACCGATGTTCGCAGGGGTCGGTTAGGATCCGCGCCATGGATGCCGGACAGACCGCCGGAGGGCTGATCGTCTCAGCTCTGCCGGGACCCGACTTGCCCCTGCCGATCGAACGAGCGCTCGCCGACCTGGCTCCTGCCGGCGTGATCCTGTTCGACCGCAATCTCAAAACCGAAAACCAGATCCGAGATTTGACCGGAGCGATCCGCGAGGTCGTCGGACGGCCGGTCTTGATCGCCGTGGACCTCGAAGGGGGACGCGTCAATCGACTCAAGCATCTGCACCCAGCGTGGGCGGCATTGCCACGCGGGATTCAACAGGCGAGTTGGGAGCGCGCCAAGCTCGAAGACCTGTGGGAGTCGGTAGGCCAGGCCCTTGTGGCGCTCGGCTTCGATATCGATTTCCATCCTCCCGTCGATCTCGACGACTCCGACGGCACGAATGCGATCGGCGATCGTTCCTTCGGGCTCGATCCAAAACGCACGGCGCAGACGGCGCGCGCGATCTTGGTGGGGCTGCAGCGCGCCGGGATCATCGGCTGCTTGAAGCACTATCCCGGTTTGGGCGGAACAACACTCGATACGCACGTTGGATTGGCGAGTTCGCCGCTCTCCAAGGAAGAACTTTGGGAGCGACATGCAGCGCCGTATCGCGAGCTTGCCGAGATCGCACCGATGATCATGACGGCACACGCTCACTACCCAGCGATCGATGGTCCCGAGCCGCTCCCGGCGACGTACTCCCCGCGGCTGTTGCAAGAGTGGCTGCGTGACCGCATCGGCTATCAGTCCGTGATAATCAGCGATGATCTGGAAATGGGCGCCGTCGCCGATGGCACCTCCGCCGGCGAGCGAGCCCTGCTCGCACTGAAAGCCGGGTGCGATCTTGCGATGTTCTGCCAAGAACTCGATGCGCCGTTGTATGCGCGCGACGAGATCGCTGCTCGGCTCGAACGCGGTGACCTGGCGTGGGACAACATTTCCGAGAAGTCGACGCGGCTGAAACGACTGCTGGCCAGCCACAGGGGGGGGCGCGGGGCGCGGCCGCCCTATCAGTCCGCGCTCTCATCGCTCCAATCGCTCCTCAGCACGTAGCAGGTGTCGACGAAATACCTCGGATCCGTTGTCTCTGTTCTTTCCCGGTCCTGGGAGACATGCGCTTAGGATCCGGTGCACCCGTCGGTTCAGCATGTGAGTTTCTCGAGCATGCCGATGGCTCCCCGCCAACCCCCGTTTTGTCCCAATCAGCAATGTCGTTGGCATCGGGCCACCGATCTCTCGGGTTGGCGCTACCAATCGCGCGGCACACGACGCGTAAAGCGAAGCCCACACGCAGTGCGCATGTTCTCCTGCACCGACTGTCGTCGCTGGTTCTGCGATGCAGCCTTCACGATCGACTACTGGAAGAAGAAAACGGGCATCCTGACCCAGGCCTTCCACTTGATCATGGACGGCCAAGCGCTGCGCCAAGCGGCCCGTACTCTCAACGTGGCGGTCACCACCATCAAACGCGCCGAGCGGCAGTTGGCCAAGCAATCGCTGCTGATTCATCAACGCCAAGAGCGGGCCTTGACCGGGACCCTGACCGAGCCACTGGTGCTGGACGGCTCGCGCTCGTTTGCCGGCAGTCAGTACGAGCCGGCCGAGGTCACCGGCATCTTCGCCGCCGAGAGCGGTTTCTGCCTCGAGCTGCGCGCCTTTGGACTGCGCCGCAGCGGGAGGATGACCGATGCGCAGCGCCGGCGACGGGCCGAGCGTGATCGACGCCTCGGTCGTCCTGACCCGCAGGCCCGGCGCACGTTGGCAACGCAGGCGCTGTTGAGAGTGGCCGCGCTGTTTGCACCCCAGGCCACGATCAAGTTGGGGACCGACGAGGACCGAGCATATCCACCTGCAGTGAAGGCCTTGCGGGCCCAGCGTGCGGTGGAGTGGCGCACCGTCTCCAGCAAGGCCCGTCGCGACGGTCGCAACCCGCTGTGGATGATCAACCACAAGCACCGCTTGGCGCGGCATTGCTTGGCCAGTTGGCGACGCGAGACGATCGCGCATCACAAGAACCTGTCTGGGCTGCAGGACCGACAGCTGATGCATCGCATCTGGCTGAACAACACCAAAGGGATATCCGAAAGAAGTAGCCTCGACCGGCGAACGACCCCGGCGATGATCTTGGGACTCAGCGACAAGCGATTCTCGGGACGGGAGCTGTTCGATCGACGCCTGTTTCCAGAGCGGGAGAAACTGCCCCAAGTGATGCGACCGCTGTACGAGGGGACCCTGCGTGCGCGGCGTCACGAGGTCTGTAACACCTACATCCATAGCTACGCGTACTGAAAAGACCGGCGCACTGACCTGAGCCCGGCCGATCCGCCTGAGGAGCGAGGTATTTCGTCGACACCTCTTAGGGCTTGATGTAGAGGATCAGCAGCACTGAGATG
>CAZAHQ010000436.1:0-3957 GCA_964484415.1 uncultured Acidobacteriota bacterium
GTAAGCGCGAGGCTCGATCGGTAGCGCACCTGACGGTGCGCGTTGAGCCGCGTGTTCCGCGGCCACCAAGAAATCTTCGGGACGACCTGTTCGAAACGCGCGCGCCTGCACGTACTCGCGCAATGCTCCCCACAAAGCCTCATCGCCACGTGCACGGCGATACGACTCCAACGTCAGGGCGGTCATCGAATAGACGTGGCGGCGAAACACCGATCGATCGGGTGAGCGCCACGACGCCCCTTGAACACGCTCCAGCCCTGCATAGGGATTCCAGTCTCGCCGGCGCTGCCAAGGGAAGCTTGTGGACCAAGGTTGATATGTCAGCGCAGGCAGTTCTGCTGCGTATGCAGCGAGTCGTCCCGGCGCCAGCCCGAGCGCATCGCCCGATCCGATTCCGACGATCGATCCCAGGGCACCGCCCGGGATCGCCGGCCGGACCAGGGGTGCTCCCTCGCGATAGAACGGACCGAACGACGAGACCACGAACTCGGGACCGAACCACTCCGCCAAAGCGACCTTCTCGGCAAAACTGGTGAACCCCTCGTCCAAGAATGCCTGCTCGAATTCATCGTTTCCGACCAATCCATAGAAATACTGATGACCGAACTCGTGAAGCGTGACCCCTTCCGGCGTCGCCATCTGCACAGGCGCCAAGCGTCGTGCGTCGCAGACGATCAACGTGGGGTATTCCATTCCGCCTGCATCGCGCGCGTTGTGCTGTGGGTCGATCGCCCGAATCGTCGGATATGGATATGGTCCGAAATTGCGGCCGAACCATCGCAATCCGTACTCGATCGGGTCGAGGTGCCGTGTTGCCAGTCCGACGTGCTCGGGTTGCAGGAAGATCTCGATCACGACACCGCCGGCCCGCACACCATCGCCGGTTACGGTACGCCGCTGAACCACGAAGTCAGGATCGGCAAACCAAGCGAAGTCATGCACACCGTGCGCTTGCCATACCAACGTCACCTGCTTGCCGTCAGCACTCGGTGTTTCGGCGATGAGCGTTCCGGTGGCCGCGACATGGCCGCGATAGATCTCAGGCAGCGTCAGGGTGACGCGATAGTTTCCGTGCTCTGCGTAGAACTCGGTTTTGTCGTGAAACTGTGGGCAGTTCCAAGCTGCCGACGCATCCGGTCGCTCGGGCGGCGGCTCAAAGACGCCGAGTTTCGGAAACCACTGCGCAGTGGCGAGGAAGTTTCCCTGACGCCCTGTTCGTTCCCAAATTCCCGGCAGATCGATTTGGAACTCGAGTTGCAATTCCAGTTGCGCACCAGGCGCTACCGGCTCGGAGAGCAGCAACTGCGCAACGGTCGTGTCGGCGAGGTTGCCGTCGTCGGGGCTGATCGTGTGCCAGCGAGTCGTCCGGTCCACGCCAGCCACCAAGACGCGCGTGACGTCGATGCTCCCGAACTTCGGGCCCCCTTCACCTCGCGTGCGACGGGCTTCGCGCAGGAGTGTCGTGCGCTCATGCTTGAAAGCGTTGAGATAGAGATGAAACTGCAGCTCCGTTGCCGGCGTGGCAGTGCGGTTGCGCCAACGGATCCGTTCGTGCCCGTCGATACGCGAGTCGTTCAGATCGACCGACGCGTCGATCTCGTACTCCACACCGAACGACTCGGGTTCGATCAACAGCGGGGCTGGCGGGCGTTGCATGGCACTCGAGTCGGGCCGGAGCGCCAACGCGGCGATCAGCAGTAACGGAACGGGCATGCGCGGGACCATACTCGGGCCGCGCCGGTGGTGTAAAGCACGCCTGCCTGTGGTTGAATGCCGGTTTTCGGAAAGGACGATCGATGCGTCACTTGGCGATGTTGGTTGTTGCAACCGTTCTTTGTGGCAGCACTGTCTTGGCCCAAGGCGAGATGGAAAAAGTCGAGATCTCCGCCGAAGCGGTGTCCGGCTCGGTGCACATGCTTGTCGGCATGGGAGGCAACATCGCTGTTAGCGCCGGCCCTGACGGGGTGCTGATCGTCGACGACCAATTCGAAGCACTGGCACCCAAGATCATGGCGGCGCTGGCAACCTTGGGCTCGGGCAAGCCCAAGTTCATCCTGAACACTCACTGGCACGGCGATCACGTTGGCGGCAACAAAGTCTTCGGTGCGACCGGCACCATCGTGGCCACGCAGAATGTTCGCAAGCGCATGGCCGCCGGCTCCACGAAGCCTTTCAAGAACGATCCGGCGCCGAAGGAGGCGTTACCGATCGTCACGTTCGATCAATCGCTGAGCATCTACTTCAATAACGAGGAGATTCGGGCGCTCCAGATGGCCCCTGGTCACACCGATGGCGACAGCGTGATCGTGTTCACCAAGAGCAATGTCGTGCACACCGGAGATCTGTTCTTCAACGGTCTCTTTCCGTTCATCGACCTGGATAGCGGCGGAAGCGTCGAGGGGTACATCGCCGACGTCGCCAAGATTCTCGAGATGCTGCCAGCGGGCGCCAAGATCGTGCCCGGCCATGGACCGCTCGCCGATCGCGCCGCATACGAGAAGTTCCTGGCGATGCTCAAGAGCACATCGGGCACAGTGCGCGCAGGGATCAAGGCCGGCAAGAGCCTCGATGCCATCAAACAGCAAGGGCTCGGCGCTGAATGGAAGAGTTGGGCTTGGGATTTCATCTCCGAGGCGAGTTTCATCGAAACGCTCTACCGCGGCTTGAAGTAACTCGCCGACGATGGCTCGACCGGGACCGCGGTCGAAAGCGGCGCCACGCTCGTCAATCCTCTGTTCGACGTGCACGGCCTCGTCCGACGCGTTCAGGTTTGGCTCGCTACCAAGACGCCGGCACAGGAGGCGCTGTGGCAACTCGGCTGACCAACAGCACCGCAGCCCGCCGGTTTTCTCCAGCGGGCTGCGGTGGTCTTGCTGCGTTTACTTCAGGGAGGGGACTTGGGGGGTTGTCTTCTCAGAATCTCCAGGCCATACCCATCGAGACCTCGCGCGATCGAAGGTCGATCTCGCCGAAGTTCTCGAAGTCGCCGTCTTTGGGGTCATCGTCGGCGTAGTTCCAACGACCTTCCACGAACAGCCCTGCGTTTCGGCTGATGCGCGCTTCGACGCCAGCCACGAAGTAGTACCCAAGCGTGGTTCCATCCGATTCGTACTCAGCGTTCACGATCTCGGCCGGGTCGACACTGAAATCGATGAAATCGCCAGCCTCACGGTACTTCCAGAAGTAGAAACCACCGCCGGCACCGACGAACGGGCGGAAGGTGCGGTCCTTGCCAAACGGATAGGCTGTCACGCCAACCGTCAATGGGGCGACTTCCAACGTCTTGCGGTGTCGCACTTCGTTTCCGAATCCGTCGGTGAAATCTCTGTAGCCGCTGCGCAGTGAACCGGAGAACGCGGCGACACCAGTCCAGAGTTCGAGGTTGTCACTCAACCCGTAGATGAATTCACCGCCAACACCGGGATCATCCATTCCTCCAAGCTCCCCGGTGAATCCATCGAACGCGTCGTCCCAGAACGCTGAGTTCCCTTCCGGTTCGACCATGCCGATTCGAACTCGAAACCCGAACTGTTCTTCAGAGTGATTGCCGTTGCGATCGTTGCCATCGCGGGGATAGCGACGCGGTTCACCTGCAAATGCAGCAACGCTAGAAATAAGAACGCTGACGGCGATGAGCGACTTGAGCTGTTTGATCGAACGCGAATGCATTGAATCCTCCCGGCGGGCCGCACGGTTGTCGGCCACTTTCTGTGTGTGTTCAACCACGACTAAAGCAACGCCGGTGCCAAGCCGTTGTTGCGCAAGAGCTGCGTTTTAAGTCCTAGCCCTGCACGACTTTAGGACCACAGCGCGGATGGGCGGCCAGACCGCCATCGCGGCGGTGGCCACTTTCGAGGACGGCGTTTCCAACTCCGGAGGACGGTCAGGAATGCTTGAAACCGATTTTCCCCAGGAACGCGCGCGGAGTGGCGAGGCGCGTGGCGAGTGGTGCTAGCA
>CAZAHQ010000437.1:0-3951 GCA_964484415.1 uncultured Acidobacteriota bacterium
TCGGATCGGGGGCCATGCTCTCGACTTTGGGTAGGGTTGGCGACTCCCCGTACAACGACGAAGAAGAAGCGGCAACGAAGCGTTTGACCTTGGCCCCGCGGGCGGCGATCAACATGTTGAGCGTTCCGTTGACGTTCACGTCGTTGGTCAATACCGGGTCGTCGACCGAACGTGCGACCGATGGAATCGCCGCCTGGTGCAAGACCACATCGGCGCCACGGCACGCCTGTGTCGCCGCGGACGGGTCTCGAATATCTCCCTCGATCAACCGAAACTGCGCCCCACCCTCACGCGCCCAGGTTCCAGCCTCCGCCAGATTCTCGCGCCTGCCGGTAGCGAAGTTGTCGAGCACCACGACGTCATCACCGCGCTTCAGCAATGCTTCGACCAGATTCGATCCGATGAAGCCGCCGCCTCCCGTAACCAACACACGCATTCTCATCTCCCCACCGCATCGTAATGGAACCCGCGCTTCTCCATGTCACTGCGCTGGTAGATGTTTCGCAGATCCACGACGACAGGTCGGCGCATGAGGCGCTTGATCCGATCCAGATCGAGATTGCGGAACTGGTTCCACTCGGTGGCGATGACCAGCACGTCGGCCCCCTCGCAGGCGGCGTACTCGTTTTCGCACGACTCCCCCGCATACCCAGCCTGCCGCGCCGTGTCGGCCGCAGCAGGATCGTAGGCGCGCACGGTGGCTCCGTCCTCGATCAGATGATCGGCAATCGCCAAGGCCGGAGAGTCGCGCACGTCGTCCGTATTCGGTTTGAAGGCCAGCCCCAACAAAGCAACGGTCTTGCCTGTCACAGAGCCATCGACCGCTCGTCGCACCTTCGCCGCCATCTTGGAGGGCCGGAGGTCGTTGGTGCCGACGGCTGCCGCGACGATCCGCGACTCCACGCCGAACTCCTCCGCGGTGGCCAAGAGAGCGCGCGTGTCTTTCGGAAAACAAGATCCGCCGTAGCCGGGGCCGGGATGCAGAAACAGCCGTCCGATTCTTTGATCCAGGCCCATCGCTCGGGCCACATCGTGAACGTCGACACCGGCGTTTTCACACAAATCGGCCATCTCGTTGATGAAAGAGATCTTGACGGCCAGGAACGCGTTGGAGGCGTACTTGATCAACTCCGCGCAGCGGCGCCGCACGGCAACCACCGGCGTTTGGATCAGATACAACGGTCGATACAGGTCCTGCAAGATCGCGCTGGACTGCTCGTCCTCGGCACCGATTACCACGCGATTGGGGCGCATGAAGTCCTCGATCGCGGCCCCCTCACGCAAGAATTCTGGATTGCTCGCCACGCTGAACGGGTGTGCGCCGCCCGAGCGTTCGCGAATCAGCGCCTCGACCTTGTCGCCGGTTCCTACCGGGACCGTCGACTTGATCACGATCACCTTGTAGCCATTGATGTGCTCGGCGATCTGCGCGGCGACGCGCATCACCGAACTGACATCGGCGCGACCGTGAGGATCCTGAGGCGTACCGACACAGACGAAGAGCACGAGGTTGTCCTGGATCGCGCGGGCGATGTCGGTGGTGAACACCAATCGTCCTGCGGCAACGTTTCGCCTGACCACCTGCTCGAGTCCCGGTTCGTAGATCGGAATCTCGGCACGCTTGAGCGCCTCGACCTTCTTCTCGTCGATATCGACGCACGTCACGTGTGTTCCAAACTCGGCGAAACAGGCACCAGAGACCAACCCGACATACCCGCTTCCGACGACAGCAATATTCACGGCTGACTGTGCTTTCTTGGCGAACTCAACTGCGGTCCGCGGAAAGATGATGCTCTCGGTACCAGGCGACGAACCGCCTGATCCCCTCAGGCACCGGAATTTGTGGATCGTACCCCAACTCGCGGCGGGCCCGCCCGATGTCGGCGAACGTGACCTCGACATCCCCTGGCTGCGCCGGCTTGCGGTCGAGGCGCGGCTTTTTTCCGAGCGCCTCGCCGAGCAGCGAAACCAGCTCGGACAGCGATGTCGTGGCCGACTCGCCAAGGTTGTAGACCTGCAATCCTCGACCCTTGTCGAGGGCCGCAATCACGCCGTCGACACAATCGTCGATATAGGTGTAGTCGCGACGTGAACTCCCGTCCCCGAAGAACGGTACCGGTCGGTCCTCGGCGATCGCGCGCGTGAACAGGTGTATCGCCATCTCCGGTCGTTGCCTCGGCCCGTATACCGTGAAGAAACGCAGACCGATCAGATCGAGCCCGAAGAGATGATGGTATGTCGATGCAATCAGCTCGCAGGCGCGCTTGGTGGCGGCGTACGGTGAAACGGGATGCTCCACCGGGTCGTCCTCGCAAAACGGCACCTTGGTGTTTCCACCGTAGACGCTGGACGATGAGGCCCAGACCACGCGATTGATCCCGGCTCGGCGCGCCGCTTCAAATACCATCGTGGTGCCGCGTACATTGACATCGGCGTACAACGCCGGCTGTTCGATCGAAGGCCGCACCCCCGCTCGAGCCGCCAGGTGCACGATACGATCGACACCGTGTTCGGCGAGCAGCGACGACAACAGCGCCTCGTCGCGGATATCCCCTTCGACCAACCGGAACTGCGGATGCCGGAGTGCATCGGCCAGATTGGCTCGCTTGATCGCCGGATCGTAGAAGCTGTCGAAGTTATCCAAGCCGACCAGGCGCTCGCCCCTGGCCAGCAAACGATCGACCAGATGAGAACCGATGAACCCGGCAGCGCCGGTTATCAGCACCGCGCGGCCGGGCCCTCGAATCTCCATCTCAGAGCTTCACGACGTTCTGATGCGAAGCGGAAGCCCGCTTGGTTGCGTTGCGCGTATCGAACACGAGCGAGGCATTGTTGACCACGAGGTCATAGTCGACGTTGCTATGGTCCGTCACGATCAGCACAACGTCGTGCTGCTTGATCGTGGCCGCATCCAGTGGCCGGGCAGGAATCCGATGCTCGCCCACCTCGAATTCGGTCACATAAGGATCGTGGAAGGTGACATTCGCACCCCAATGGAGCAGATGCTCCATCACATCGACCGCCGGCGACTCGCGGGTATCGGCGCAGTCACGTTTGTAGGTAACACCCAGGACCAGAACCTTCGCGCCGCGCAGCGACTTGCTGCGCTCGTTCAGCAGTTGCGTCAGGCGCGCAACCACGTGCTGAGGCATGCCGCGGTTGATCTCGGCAGCCAGATCGATGAAGCGCGTGAAGTAATTCAGTGATCGCAGCTTCCAACTGAGATAGTGCGGATCGATCGGGATGCAGTGTCCGCCCAAGCCGGGCCCGGGATAGAACGCCATGTAGCCAAACGGCTTGGTGGCAGCCGCATCGATGATTTCCCAAACGTTCAGCCCCAGCTTCTCGCAGATCAACGCGTATTCATTGACCAAACCGATGTTGATCAACCGGAACGTGTTCTCCAAGAGCTTTACCATCTCTGCCGCACGTGCCGACGAAACGGGATGAACCTTGGGGATCGCCATGCGGTAGAGAGCCGTCGCAATTTCGGTACAAGCGGCCGTGCAGCCACCGACGACCTTCGGCGTGTTCTCGGTCTTGAACGCTTCATTGCTGGGATCGACGCGTTCGGGCGAGAACGCCAGGAAGTAGTCTTCGCCGGCCTTCAAGCCGGTCTTCCCTAGCATCGGCTCGATCACCTCGTCGGTGGTCCCGGGATACGTGGTCGACTCCAACACGACCAGTTGGCCCGGACGTAGTCTTGCGGCGATCGCCTCCGTGCTGGCGACCACGTAGCTGATATCCGGATCGAGTGTCTTTCGTAGCGGGGTCGGAACGCAGATCAAGATCGCGTCCATCTCGCGCAGCAGGTCGAAGTCGGTGGTAGCCGCCAGACGACCCGCGTCGACCTGGGCCGCCACCTGCGCGTCGGTGAGATCGCCGATGTAGGTCTTACCGGCCTTGATCATGTCGACCTTGGATCGATCGACGTCGAACCCGGTGACCTTC
>CAZAHQ010000438.1:0-3946 GCA_964484415.1 uncultured Acidobacteriota bacterium
ACCGCGCTGGACGGTAGTTACGACACGACAATCCAGCCGGGAAGCTATGACATCAACTACATTCCGCCGTCCGGCACGAGATTTCGCCCCGCGCGGCTCACCAACGTCACGATGTTGACCAACACCACGATCCCGACGGTCTTCCTAGCCGACGGCTGGTTGGTCTCTGGACTGGTCAAGAGCAACGCAACGTTGCTTCCGATCGCAGGGGTCACGGTCGACTTCTACGCGCCTGGTGCGTCCACACCACTGTGGACCAACCACCACGTCACGATCGCGAACGGCAGCTACAACATCGCGGTCGATGCCGGCACGTGGGACATCCTGTATACGCCTCCCGTGGGCTCCGGTTTGGCGCCGCGCTGGCGCCGCGGTGTGGCGATATCACTCGACACGCCGCTCACCGACACGCTGTTGCTTGCACTCACGATCCCGACGGTCACCTCGATCACCCCGGCTGTCGGCAGCACCGCTGGTGGACTGAGCGTCACCGTTGTCGGAACCGGATTCCAACCCGACGCCATCGTGAAGATCGGTGGCGTCACTGCCAAGAACATCGTGGTGGTGTCCTCGACCACGATCACCGCCACGACGCCCGCGCATCCGGCCGGAAAGGTCGACCTCACGGTTGTCAATCCGGGCGATCAGATCGGTACCAAGACGCAGGCATTCACGTTCAACGAGGCTGCCGTCCCCGTGCGTCTGACCGTGCAGAAGTCGGGTGGCAACATTCTGTTGAGTTGGTTGTCGACCGCGCAACCGAACTACACCGTGTTTCGCAATGGTCAGCCCACAGGTTTCAGCGATGGATCGATCCTGACAACCACCACGAGCCTGAACTACACCGACACCACTTCTAGCAGCGTCGCGGGCAGCGTGACCTTCTATCAGGTGGATTGATGCGCCTCGTTGTCGGGGCAGGGCTGTTGCTGTTGGCGCTGACAGCGGCGCGCGCGGGGGGCGACCCCGCGCCGCCGCAGGTTTCGCAAGAGGCCCAAAAGGCCAAGTCGAGATGGAGCGTCGCGGTTGGCCTGGAGCGTCGTCATGACGACAACATCCTGGAGCTGACGCCGCATGAGATCGATCGCCTACAGAACAACCCCAGCCCCGGGAGGTTTCTGATCACAACGCCGGATGACGATGTCAACATCGCGCGGGGCGATCTGCGCTGGCGCACGCGATGGTTGCCTCGACGTGAGACCAAGCTGACGGCATCGGCCGACGTCTATCGGTATCAAACCAACGATGTCAAGAACTGGGAGCAGTACTCCGGCTCGATCGAGCAAGAACTCACCGCGACGCATCACCACTTGGCGACGCTCGAGCTTTCGGGCGCTTTGACGCCGGACTTCTACTTGAGGCAACTGACCGACGCCGATGCCTCGTCGCTCGCCGGCCGGCGCATTCGCAATCCGCTGTCCTACAAAGAGACCAGGCTTGGGCTGCGGTACCACCAAGAAATCATCGAGGATCGGCTCGCTGCCTTGCTGGGGCTCGAGCGGATCCATCGCGATTACAACAACGACTTCAATGAGCGCGACAACGACAACGATCAGTGGCGCTTCGTGGTCGAGACCCACCCGCTCGCACACTGGCGACTCGAGCTGGATGTCGTGTACTTGACGGGAACACTGGACGCCCGCGGCGATCTGCCGGCGAGCGAGATCATCGATCGCGACATCTCCTATCGGCACCATGGGCTGGGCGGGGAAGTTACGTTGCCTTGGGGGCGCGGGAAGTCACGAGGCCGGCTCGAGATCGGTTGGCAACCGCAGACGCGCCGCTACACCACGGCAGACCAGTTCGATATCTCGCGCTACAAACGCACCAATGATCGTCACGAGAAGTCGATCAAGCTGACGCAGCATCTGTGGGGGCCGCTCGACCTGATCGCGACTGCCTATCGGTTGAGCAGCGACGCCACCTTCGACAGCGGCATCGAACTGGACGAGGACACGACCGATTTCACGCAGAATCGCTACGGATTGATGCTTCGCGCACAGTTCGGTGGTTCGAGGCGCAGCGCGGACTAAAGCAGAGAAACGCGCGCTCTGCGGCGGTTGTATGACACGGTCGTAATCTGCGCGAGAAGCCACCTTCAGCGCGGCCGACTACCTTGGCGGTGAGCCTGACTCACTGTTTCCCGAGGAGATCGACCGTGTCGCACGCCGTGGCCCGTCCTGTCGTCCCAAGTTCTGCGCTGACCAGAACCTGCCGCTTGTATTCCGAACATGTCAACCCGCGTTGGGTCGATCTCTTGGGCGTACTCGAGATGCAGGCCCGCTACACCCAATGTCGAGGGGTCGAGTTACAAACCGACGACGGGCGAACGGTGCTCGATTTCCTGTCGGGCTACTGCGTCTACAACATGGGTCACAACCATCCCGAGATCCTCTCGGAGTTGGAGACCGAGATGCATCGGCTCGGCCCGACGATGTTGCAAAGCGATATTCCTGCGCTCGCGGCGGAGCTGGCCGAGCAACTCATCACCTTGGCCGGTGGCCGGCTTCGGAAGGTGTTCTTCTCGAGCTCCGGCAGTGAGGGAATCGAGACCGCGATCAAGTTCACGCGCGCGCACACCGGCCGTGACGGTCTGCTGTTTTGCGACGGGGCATTTCACGGCTTGACCACCGGCGCCCTGTCGATCATGGGGAACGACTGGTGGCGCCAAGGTTTCGGTTCACTGCTGCCCAACACGCAGGCGGTCCCATTCGGCGATCTCGCAGCGCTCGAGCGGGAGCTGGCGACCAAACGCTACGCCGCGTTCTTCATCGAGCCGGTGCAGGCCGAAGCAGGGATACTGGTGCCATCCTCCGACTACTTGCCAGCTGTGCAAGCGCTGTGTCGTCAGTACAAAACGCTGCTTGTTGTCGACGAGGTGCAGACCGGGCTGTGGCGCACCGGGCCATTCTTGGCGTCGCAGCGCTGGGGACTCGAGCCCGACATGGTGGTGATTGCCAAGGCGCTCAGCGGCGGGTTCATTCCGGTCGGCGCCGTGATGATGTCCGAGCCGATCTACAGAACGGTGTACGGCACGCTCTCGCGCGCTTTCATTCACGCCTCGACCTTCAGCGAGAACGCGCTGGCGATGCGTGCGGGACTCGCCACCTTGCAGGTGATGCAAGCGCAGCGGCTCGGGCATCGCGCCGAACTGATGGGGGAAATGTTGCGCTCCCGGCTTCAGGCACGGATCGGGTCGTATGAGATGGTGAGAGAGATCCGTGGCGTCGGACTGCTGTGTGGAATTGCGTTCCAAGCACCTCAGGGCCTCAAGCTCCGGCTCGGTTGGGAGACGTTCGCGCGGATCCACTCCGGGGCGTTTGGGCAACTGATTGTCAGCAGCCTGTTTCGCCGCGAGAATCTCTTGACGCAGATGTGCGGCAATCAACACAGCGTGCTGAAGGTGGCACCGCCGCTGGTGGTGACCGAGGCGCAGATCGACCGCTTCGTGGAAGGGGTGGGCGGAATCATCGAAGAAATGCATGCTGGGGCCGGTATTTGGAAGCACGGGCTGTCGTTGGCTCAACGGGCGCTGCGACACTCGATATGATTTGAGGCCCATCTGCTCGAGGCGACCCGACATGCGCATTTTGTTGATCGAAGACGATCCGGCGATTCGAAATCTGGTCAAGCGATCGTTGACCGACGAGGGGTATGCCATCGACGTCTTTGCCAATGCGGAGGAGGCACTCTCGCCGGCGTTGGAAGGGATCCACGATCTGTTCATCGTCGATCTGTCGCTCCCCGGGATGGATGGATTGCAGTTCATCGAGCAGAGCCGCGGGCAGGGGATTCGGGCTCCGGTGCTGATCCTGTCGGCACGACGCTCGGTCGACGAACGGGTCGCCGGGTTGGAGAAGGGTGGCGACGACTACCTTACCAAGCCGTTCGCGCTGGCCGAGTTGCTGGCGCGCGTACGCGCGTTGTTGCGACGGGCCAGCGGCAT
>CAZAHQ010000439.1:0-3942 GCA_964484415.1 uncultured Acidobacteriota bacterium
TGACGCCGGCGAACAGCGCAATGCACAACATCAAGGTCATCACAACGAAACGACCACGTGTCATATCGTCACCTCTCGCCGTTCCTGCAGGCCCTTCGACCCTGACGGCTCTCGTAGTTGCTCCGGTTCACCGGTTTCCATTGTTCCCGGATCCCGGCTAACGCGCCAACCTGGAACAGATCGTCAGATCGTTCCGTCGTACAAATCGCTGCCAACGACCGGATATCCTTCATCGCGGTACTGCTTGATCTTGCGCTGCAGCGTTCGCAAGCCGATCCCGAGCTGCTCCGCCGACTGGGTGCGATTCCCACCCGTCTGTTCGAGTGTT
Organism: uncultured Acidobacteriota bacterium; assembly: GCA_964484415.1. Classification (GTDB taxonomy): domain Bacteria; phylum Acidobacteriota; class Polarisedimenticolia; order J045; family J045; genus JANNUT01. The sequence goes on from CAZAHQ010000439.1 coordinate 329, forward strand.
CTGAGGATCACCTCGCGCTCGATCTCTTCCATGGTCTTACCGAAGAAGCTGGCGGCCGAGGCGGGTAGTAACTCAGCCTCTCGCGCTGCCTGACGCAACTCTTCGGGCAAATCGGCAGCGGTCACCTCAGCGCCTTGATGCAAGATTGCCAACGATTCCATGGCGTTGCGCAACTCGCGGACGTTACCAGGCCATGGTGCCCACTTGAGAACCTGGAGCGCTTCCGAGTTGATCTCAGGAACCGCTCGCCCATTCTCGCGTGCAAATCGCTCGAACAGGGCTAGAGCAATCAGCGGGATATCGTCACGGCGCTCGCGCAGCGGCGGGATTCGCAGCGTCACCACGGCAAGTCGGTAGTACAGGTCCCTGCGAAAGTCGCCTCGTTCCGCCATCTCGTCCAGTGAGCGATTGGTGGCCGCGACAACGCGCACGTCCACCTTGACCTCTTCGGTCCCGCCCACGCGCATGAACTTTTGCGACTCCAAAGCGCGCAGCAACTTCGCCTGCAGAGCGAGCGGCAACTCTCCGATCTCGTCTAGAAACAATGTGCCACCATTGGCGAGTTCGAATTTTCCCAGCTTGCGTCCGTGCGCACCCGTGAACGATCCGCGCTCGTGACCAAACAACTCCGACTCCAGGATCTCGGATGGTATCGAGGCGCAATCCAGTGGGAGGTAAGTCTTGCCGGCACGTTGCGAGCGACGATGGATCGCGCTGGCCACCAGTTCCTTGCCCGAGCCGGATTCACCCAGGATCAATACTGATGAGCGGGCTTGTGCAACTTGTTGGATCGAGCGAAAGAGCTCCATCATCGCCGCAGAGCGCCCAATCATTCCCTCGAAGGAGCCCTGCTCGTGGATGATTGCCTCGACACCCTTGTAGTCTCGCACCTCACGGCCGAGTCGCACCTTCTCTGCCAAGTTGCCGACCCGAGCCCTGAGCACTTCCAAGTTCACCGGTTTTTCCAGATAGTCTTCAGCGCCCCGTTTCATCGCTCCAACAGCGGTCTCGACTGAACCGTGCGCGGTGATCATCAGCACTCCGACGTCGGCCACGATTTCGCGCGCGCGACGCAATACCTCGAGACCGTCGATACCGGGCATCCGCAAATCGGTGACGATCAACAGCACATCCGGATGCTCTCTCAGATACGCCAACGCTTCCATACCGTCCGCGAATGGGAACACTTCACAGCCGTGCCGTTGCAGTGCGCGCGCCATCGCTTGGCGCCCGCCTGCGTCGTCATCGACGATGATCACTTTTCCTGAAATCTGCTCGCTCATCTTTCGGGTCCGATCCGCTCGAGAAACTCGGCCTCACTCAGCACATCGATCCCAAGCTCCCGCGCTTTCTCCAGTTTCGATCCGGCGTCGGTGCCTGCAATCACATAGTCAGTGCGCTTGCTGACGCTGCTGCTCACGCGCGCTCCACAGGCTTCCAGTTTCTCTGTCGCCGTTCGTCGGTCCATTCTCTGCAATGACCCAGTAAGCACCACCGTTTTGCCCTTGAATGGACCCGCTTCTGCCGCAGGTGCACTATCGCTTCGATCAGGAAATAGCGGCGCCAACGAGTCGATCAGTTTGCATCCACCGTGACTTGCGACGAACGCGATCAACGAACGCGCTGTTTCGGGTCCGAGGTCGGGCAGTGATTCGAAAAACGCCTGACCATCTTCAAGCGCCGCTCGATCAGCCAACGCCCTCAACCCCGGCACGTGGCGGGCGATCACACGAGCCGCACGCTCACCGACGTGACGGATACCGAGCCCATAGAGAAGCCTTGCGAACGGACGCTCACGACTTGTATTGAGTTGCGCGATCAACGTCTGGGCAGACTTGATACCCATCCGATCGAGGTCCGACAGTGTCGCGACATCCAAACGATAAAGGTCCGCGATGTCACGCACCAACTCGCGCTCCACCAGTTGCTCGATGAGCGCCGGCCCAAGCCCTTCGATGTCCATCGCGTCGCGGCGTGCGAAGTGCCGCAGCGTCTCTTTCAGTCGCGCCGGGCAGGTGGGATTGACACAGCGATAGGCAACCTCTCCTTCGGCCCGCTCTGTCGCGATCCCGCAAACCGGACAGGTCTGTGGGGGGGACAGCACTGCGGCGTCGGTGGGCCGCTGACTCAAGACGGGGCCGACGATCTTTGGTATGACCTCCCCACCCTTCTCAACGATCACGGTGTCACCGACACGAATATCCAAGCGAGCGATCTCTTCGTAGTTGTGCAGCGTCGCGCGCGAAACCGTGGTTCCTGCAAGCCTGACGGGCTCGAGTTCGGCGACGGGAGTGAGCACTCCGGTGCGACCGACCTGTACTGTCACAGCGAGCAGTCGAGTGTGGGCCTGCTCGGCAGCGTACTTGAATGCGACGGCCCAGCGTGGCGCCTTCGACGTCTCTCCGGCCGCTTGTTGGATCCTGTGCGACAACACCTTGACGACCACACCGTCGATTTCGTAGGGAAGCGATTCGCGCTGCCCCTCCCAACGCTGAACGAACGCAAGTACCTCCTCGATTCCGGAGGCCGCGATCGTATGTGGGTTGACTAATAGGCCAGCTGCCGAAAGTTGAGCCAGCCCCTCGAAATGATCGTCAGGCGGAGCGCCGCCGATAGAGAGCGCCTGCCAGAGGTGAAGTTCCAATGGGCGCGCGGCAACCAGCGCGGGGTCTTGCAGGCGGAGCGTGCCGGCCGCTGCATTGCGGGGATTGGCGAAGGGCGCCAGGCCACTCTCCTCGCGCTCACGATTGAGGGCCGCGAATTCCTGCTTCGGAAAGAAGACCTCTCCGCGAGCCTCGATTCGCAAGTACGGCCGATTGAGTCTCAGCGGCAAGGAAGCGATCGTACGAACGTTGTGGGTAACCTCCTCACCTGTCTGCCCGTCCCCGCGCGAGATCGCTCGCACGAGTACGCCGTCCTCATAGACGACTGAAACAGAGACGCCATCGATCTTGTGCTCGGCTGAAAATGCGATCGGGTCGCTGCCGGTGATACCACTAGCGCGTCGTAATCGTTGCTCCCAGTCTCTCAGTTCTGCTTCTGAATAAACGTTCTCGAGTGACAACATTCGCACGCGATGACGTTGCTGAGGGAGTTCCGCGGTAACCGGGTAACCAACGCGCTGGGTCGGCGAGTCTGCGGTGATCAGTTCGGGAAACTGTTTCTCGAGATCCTCGAGTTGCTTCTCCATGCGGTCGTATTCGGCGTCCGTGATTTCCGGCTGTGCCTTGACGTAGTAGAGATACCGGTGGCGCCACAATTCCTTGCGCAACGTCTCGACCGTGTGGCGCGCCTGACGATTGGTCACACCACACCGTTGTGGCTGGGGGCTGGGCGAGGGCTCATCGCAGCTGGCGGCAAAATGATCGTGAAGGTCGACCCCTGGCCGGGAGTCGACACAACATCAATGTGGCCGCCGTGCTCCTCTACGGCCCGGATCGCGATGGGCAATCCAAGCCCGGAGCCGGGAGTCTTGAGTTTCTTCGACCAAAAGATCTCGAAAATGTGACCCAGGTCTTCCGGCGCGATCCCCTCACCCTCGTCCCGGATGACGATCTTTGCGTCACCTTGGACCGTGGGGCCAACGATCACCTCGACCTTACCTCCGCTGCGAC
>CAZAHQ010000440.1:0-3937 GCA_964484415.1 uncultured Acidobacteriota bacterium
ATGCGACACCGCGATCGAGATCTCACCGGTACCGGAGACTTGCGTGCAGTTCAAACATCCTTCGCTGCCCAACAACAGACCGCCCGGTGTCACGCGGCGCATGTGCACGCGCGAGTTGTACCAACTCCAGGCAACGGTGAACGCCTCGCCGTCCCACGCGATGGCGGGCCTGGTTCCCTCTTCGTCGAGTTTGCTGACTTGAATCGGTCCAACGGTCACGACACCCGCGGAGTTGACGTGCGCAAACAACAGGCGCGGCAACGCGAAATCTTCGTCGCTCCACACGATCCCGAAGCCGTTGCCGGACCAGGCCACGACTGGGTCGGCTTCCACCGGGCCGACAAAGATCGGCAGCGCGTTTCCTTGCGGACGACCCGACGCGTCGGCACGTCTGAAGAACACGGTGTCATTGGGGGACGCGTCTTTGACCCAAACGGCGGCCAGGCGTGAGCCGTCCCAAACCAGGCTGCGGTCACGCCCGATGAGCCCGGCCACGTTGGGCGGGGTCAGGACCTGTTCCGCCCCCGGCCCTCGGGGGTCGGCGCAGACTGAAGGGCAGCCCTCGTCGAAGGTGCCGTCCAGATCGGTGTCCCGGCCGTCGCAAAGCTCCCGATCAGCGAACGCCTCGGGGAGTCCCGGGCCAATCAGGGCTAATACGAACACCAGTGCGGACACGGTCCTTGCGGTTAGCATCGGCGCCTCAAGTACCGTCACCGACCACCGAGCGCAACAAAACGCCCATTCCAATCGTTACAGCCATGGGAGCGATGGACGCAGCCGAGTACCAAAAGGTCGTGATCGACCACAAGGATCGCGTTTATGGCTTCGCGGCACACGTACTGCGTGACCGCGAGGAGGCACGCGACATCGCTCAGGAGGCACTCGTGCGGTTATGGCAACACCTCGAACAGGTTCCCGACGAAGCGTCGGCGCGAGCATGGTTGATGCGCACCGCACATCACCTGTGCATCGACCGCATTCGTCAACGGAAAGGAAGGCCCGAGGCCGATGCCGAGACCGCGATGGACTTGCTCACCGACAACGCGGTGTCGCCCGAGCAAAAGACCAGCGGCAAGCAGATCGGCGGCAAGATCGCCCAAGCGCTGGAGCGCCTCACCGAACGCGATCGCGCGCTGGTGTTGATGCGCGAGGTGCACGAAATGTCGTATGACGAAATGGCGGAAACGTTGGCCATGCCACTGGGTTCACTGAAAGCAGCACTGCATCGCGCTCGCGAGCGCTGCCGGCGAGAGCTGGTCAGCGCGGGGATTCAACCATGAGCAAGCTCACCTGCGACGAGGCGTTGGACATGATTCACGAACGGTTCGACGGCGCGCTCGATGGCGCGCGACAGGCACCGTTGACGACGCACCTCGAAGGGTGCGCCGAATGTCGCCAACGCGACGCGGAGTTTGCGTTGCTGCGCGAAGAACTGCGTGACATGCCGGTATTGGAGTTTCCGGCCGAGGACCTAGAACGTGTGTGGGATCGCACCATACGTGCACCGATTCCGATCGCGCGATCCAAGCGCCCCGCACGTTGGCTGACGGCAGCGGCTGCGGCAGCGCTGTTTGTGGGTGTGCTCGGTCCGGTGGCGTATGAAGACTACCGCGAGCATCGCGCGATGGAAGACTTCCGTACGGCAATGCGCATTACACATCGAGCGCTCGAGAAGACTGCGGGCGAATCGCATCAAGTCATCAACGCGGACGTGGTTTCGGCCATGCGACGCGTTCCTGGATTGGGCCCGGCCGTCGGCGGCAGGCGCGCGACGGAACGGAGGTAAGGCAATGACCAAGCGAATCGTGTTGTTGGTGGTGCTCATTGTGGTGTTCATCGTGGCCTCGAGATTGGCTGAAGCCAACCCACCGCCCAAGCCGCCCGGAGCAACGGCGGCACCCGCGGCAGCCAAGACGCCACCGCCGTTGCCACCACCGCCTCCGGGTGTTGGTGTCGTCGATCCCGAGCCATTCAAAGCGCTGGCCGGCCCCGATGGACCGGTTACCGAGGTCTATCTCAAGGGCTCGCTACTGCGACTCATCAGTCAAGGATTCGCCCAACAGGACCCTGAGACTGGGAAGTTGGTAGGTGGTCTCGAAGCGGTAACCACAATCGTGATCGAGCTGAAAGCCTCGCAGTTGGAACAAGCGCGCCAGTTGGTATCGTCCACTTCCAAACGCCTGATGACGCAAGGCTGGGAAGTGCTCGCGCGCGTGAAAGACAAAGACAGCAATATCACCGTCCTGACGCGCTCCAACGACGCCGCGGGGTTCTTTTACGGCTTGCAGGTGTTCGTGCTCGACAGCAGCGGCGACTCTAGCGACAGTGACGCTACCTACGACATGGTGTTCGCGAATATCGCAGGCCCAATGCGATTGAGCGATATCACCAGGATCGGTGAAGCGCTGGACATCCCCGCGATCGAGACTGCCACCGACGCAATCCCTGGCGCGGAAAACTAGTGCGTGACGCGGGTTCGGCGCGTTACGGCTGAACCCGCCACACGCCGGTGGCGAAACTCGGCAACGACACCTGCCAGGCACCGGATCGGCCAAACGGCGCGGCTGAGCCGCTGGACGGAAACAGCCGCGTGAAGCCGCCGGCAGCAAAGTTCATCGTCGGTGTCGACGCGAAACCCGATCCGAGGTTCTGCACAACCAACACTGTTTCGTTTTGATTGCGGCGCAGGAAGGCCAGCATCGATCCGCCGGCATCGGGGTTGGTGAGTAGCTCGATGTCGCCTTCGCGCAGCGCCTCGGTGCGTTGACGCAATGCGATCAGCGTGCGGTAGTGGGCAAACAGCGAACTACTGCTGCTGCGCGCGCGTTCGACGTTGACCGTCTTTTTGCTGGGTGCGTACGGATACCAGGGCGTCGCGGTGGTGAACCCCGATCGCTTGCGCGCGTCCCACGGCATCGGCGTGCGCTTGGCTTCGTCGCCGCTGCCCGCACCGTTGGGCAGTCCGATTTCTTCACCGTAGTAGATGAACGGCGCGCCAGGCAGCGTCAACAACAGCGCCGCGGCGGCACGCTGCTTGGCCGTGGAGCGATTGACTTGCGAGGCCAACCGACGCTGGTCGTGGTTGGTGAGAAACAGCGCATCGATGGCGCAGGCCGGGTAGAGCGCGGCAACATCGCGCAACACTCTGGCCACCGGAGCGGCCTGATTGGTGTTGAGCGCTTGAATCACGGCAAACGACAGCGGGAAGTTGAAGTTGAGCGGCAGCTCGTCGCCACACGGATTCTCGCTGGACGCTTCACCGTAGTACGTCGCGATGGTGGCGGTGTCGGACCAGTTCTCGCCGACCAGCACCGCATCGGGCTTGACCGTGCGCACGTGCTCGGCAAACTCACGCCAGAACTCGTGAGTCGCCTGTGTGTCTTGCTGCCCCGAACCGCTTCCGGTTTCGATCACGTAACGCGCCGCATCCAAGCGAAAACCATCGACGCCACGCTCCATCCAGTAGTCGGCAATGCCGCGTGCTTCGGCGCGCACCTCGGCGCTATTGAAGTTGAGGTCGGGCATTCCCGACCAGAACACGCCGTAGTAGAACGCGCCGTTCCTGGCGTACCAAGTTGTGCCGCCACCCCACGGCTGTTGCCAGCCGGGGTTGTTGTTGCGCCACACGTACCAATCGCGCTTGGAGGACGCTGGTCCGGAAGCACTGTCGACGAACCACGGGTTCTGCGAGCTGGTATGGTTGAGCACCAAGTCCAAGATCACCTTCATGCCACGTCGATGCGCTTCGTCGCACAAGCGACGCAGGTCGTTGTCGTTGCCGTAGTCGGGTTCGATGCTGCGATAGTCGACGGTGTCGTAGCCGTGATAGCTGGGCGAGTCGAACACCGGCATCAGCCACAGCGCATCGACACCGAGGTCGTTGCCGCCTGCAGGATCGCCGTCGTTGAGGTAGTCCAACCGCGAGATCAAGCCCGAC
>CAZAHQ010000441.1:0-3920 GCA_964484415.1 uncultured Acidobacteriota bacterium
GCCAGGTGTCACTGTCCGGCGCCGAGACGAGACGCTGCTGGATCGTGTCGCAGCGCTTCGAGCAAAGATCGCCGCGAAAAGCGGTGTTGCGTGATCTACAGACTCTGCGTCTTTACCTGTGGCGACGAATGGTGCCGTCCGCGTGGTGGAACATTCGTTCCCGGTCAAGGAGTAGTGGCGCCGCTGACCTTCTGCAGTCGCTCTTGAGCGCGATGCACGAGCGCGTCGCTTTCTGCGCAGTCGATCGTAATCTTGACCCACTCTGCGATCGCTTCACTCGTCTTTCCTTGGGCTTGCAGGACCGTGCCCAAGTCCAAGCGCCCATCGCAGGCGGTCAACGGCGGCACGCCGCGCAAGTGAAAATCTGCGCGTCCATCAGTGATCGGCGCATCGGGATTTGCGTCGATGAAGCGACGAAACCAGATCTCTGCATCTGCGAATCGCCCGGTAAGCGTCAAACACCTCGCGATCGATCGCGTGGCTGCGTTGCGCCAGTCTGCGGCGAGTCGGCGATCGTCGTAGACCACCTCGTAGTGCGCCATCGCTTCGTCGCATCGATTGGACAAGCGCAGGGAATCTCCGAGACGGATCTGCGCGAACGGGTCGTGAGGCTCGTCCAACACTGCTTTCTCGCGCCATTTCAGAGCCTCGGCAGGACGGCCTTCGCGCTCTGCGACATCCGCAAGATTCAGCGCGTCCGACGGTGGCAGGCGCGGGTCGGCCGGGATCGTCAAGCTACCAACAAGAAGCACGATCGTTCCAGTGACCACCGCAGCAAGCCCCCGGGTTCGTCGCAAGTGAAACCAACCGGCAACTGCCACAGGCAACAACAGCAAAACGATCGGCAACCGATATCGAGCCGTATTGAAAAACAGGACGGGCACCAACGCCCAACTCAGCGCCAACAGACAGCAGGCCAACGCACCGCCAGGAACACGCTTCCATGCAAATACCAATCCGACGGCAATCAATGGGGCGACCCATCCGAAGGGTGCTCCCCACCATCGCCCTTGCCACACCAGCAGCGCCAATACCGGCGAGTAGGTGCGCGCCTCGTCGATGCGTTGGTTGTTGGGGATCTCATAGTCGGTCAGCAGCAACGCCGCCTTCCGGCACATCCGCTGAATCACGGCGCCGGGTTCCGCTTGGAACATCAATCGTGTCTGATGAAGGAAGAATCGTTGATGATCGGCGCGTACAGTTCCACCCATCAGGGGCGGGGCGTAGTAGAGCCGCATCCACGCCAGGTCCGGATGCCATTGCCCCGATGTCTGATCGAATCCCGCATCGTTCCCCATGAACAGGTTGATGCCGCCGTTCCACGAGATCAAGACGGGGTCATGTTCGAGGACCGCGTTGCGAGTGGTCACCGGTGCGATGATCAACACGCCTGGCACCAACACCAACGCCATGGCGCGGAGCCGGCTAAGTTGCTGCCAGTCCACATGAGATGTATTCCACGCAGCCCAAGCTGTCACCATGAAAAGAGCGATCAACCCTTCACCGCGTGTCGTCGTAAGCAGCCCGAGCAGCACTCCCGCTCCCGCCAACCACCGCTCCGGTGTTGTGCTCTGCGCCGCCTCGTCAAGAACGGAGGCAACTCCCAACATCAACAGCGCGGTGATCGCTGGCTGCAAGAGCGTCGTGTCGTAGTAGATCGAGGTGCCATAGAACGCAGCGATAATGCCAGCCAGCCACGAGGCTCGAGGACCAGCCCACTTCCCTGCGAGTCGCGCGAGCAGGGCAACCGCCGCAGACCCCATCACGGCATTCAAGACACGCCCCGCGACAACTCCGCCTGGATCGCCAAACACCGCACGGACTACGGCAAGGACGTAGGAGTAGAACGGCCCTTTGTAGAAGGCACCCTCTCCGCTCAGCAGCCAACCGTCCTGCAAGATGCGGCGCGCTTCATCCCAATGAAACCAAGCATCGACAACCGGCTTGGTGAAGAGCGGGTCGTTGATAGCCAGGAACCCAAGGTGAACCAGCCGGATCGCCGCCGCCACCACGGCCGGAACGATCCAGGCTTCACGCCCCTTCATCCACTGGCGCACGCCAACCCTCCGCAGGCGATAGACCCGGGATTCTCCGCTGGCTGTTCGGGCCACGCCATCACCCTCGCTTCGCGATTCCAAGATGCATAGACCAATCTCGAACCCAAGGAACCCTTGGGACACGACTCATTTCGAGTGGCTTGGCGAACCTCCGCCAGCACGACTGGAGGTATTCGAAGAACAGGCGCGATCGATCTTGACCGCCAACGACAGCCCTGACCTTCCGATGCGCTGGAGCATCAATCCGTACCGCGGTTGCTTTCATGCCTGCGCCTATTGCTACGCTCGCCGCTCCCACCAGTACCTGGGCTTCGGAGCCGGCACCGACTTCGAACGAAAGATCGTGGTCAAGATCAACGCTGCCGATCGATTGCGTCAGCAACTCCGTAGTGAACGTTGGGACGGAAGCCCGGTGCTGATCTCCGGCAATACCGATTGCTATCAGCCGTTGGAAGCGGTGTACGGGTTGACGCGCGCATGCCTTTGCACCTTTGACGAATTCGATAACCCGGTGGTGATCATCACCAAGGGCGCGCTGGTCAGGCGCGATCTCGATGTTCTCATCCGGCTCGCTCGCCGTGGCCGAGTGCAGGTCTTCATGAGCGTGGCGTTTGCGAGCGATGTCATGGCTCGCGCTGTCGAGCCTTTCGCGCCGTCGCCAACGCTCCGCTTCGAAACGCTGCACCGGCTCAGTGACGCGGGCGTGCCGTGCGGTGTCTCGCTCGCTCCATGCATTCCCGGACTGAATGAAAGTCAAATCCCGCAGGTGCTGCAGCGGGCCAAGGACGCCGGAGCGCGGTGGGCCTTCCTGACCTTGGTCCGCTTGTCCGGAGAAGTCGCTTCCGTGTTTTCCGATCGCCTCACTGAGGCATTCCCGAAGCGCTCCGCCAAAGTGCTCGCGACGATTCGTCAGCTACGAGGCGGGCACCTGAACGAGACCGCGTTCGGTGCGCGGATGAAGGGCGTCGGCCCGCGTTGGGATGTTGTCGCGCGGCTGTTTGAGTTGCATCGTCGCCGACTCGGTCTCGAAGATCGACCACCCACGTTGCCCGCCGCCCGCACTTCGTCGCACCATGCCTTACAGGGCCGACTGTTCGACGCGTCTCCCATCTAAGCCATCAAGCGTTGATCCGGATCCGACTGAAGATCGGACGAAGGGATGTCCGGCCAGGATCGCCGATGGCCGGTCTTGCTAGCCGTTGAACCCCATCCATAACAATGACTCGACGCGTGGCACCCAACTTGCGGTGAGGGCCCTCGAACGAACGGCCCGAGAGGCAGGAGCAGCCCGCCATGCGCAAGACGGGCAAGTACTTGCCCGCGGCTTTGGGAATCACTGCATGCAGGCTCGCCTGCCAATGGATCATGCGACCAGCCCGGGCTGCATCCGCGACCGCGTTGATCGAAAGCTCTCTCAAAACTGAACCGATCTTGAGCAGGCCGTTCGTGAGACCGCCGACCTCACCAGGATGCGAGCGATCGCAAGCAATCCGCCGGGCAGGAACCTCGCTGCGGTCTCGACCACTTCAGGGGGGAGTCTCGTCAAGAACTTCGCTGGACTCGGCCTCGCGGTCTTCGACCTCGAGGCGCAGAGCGTCAAGCAGATGCTCGCCGCAGCGACCACCAACTTCGCAGTACCGAACCGCGAGCTCATCGCAACTGCTCTTCAGGTTGTGATTGCCGACGCTCCAATCGATAGCCACCTACGCACGACAACGGGAGCGGCGGACTTGGTGACAGCGACCGCCTTGAGTGGATCGGGAATCACGATCGCAGTGATTGACTCGGGAGTATTCCCACACGCCGATCTAGTGTCCTGTCTCTAACGCTTCTTTACAATGGCTGATCTTGCGCATGATCTTG
>CAZAHQ010000442.1:0-3906 GCA_964484415.1 uncultured Acidobacteriota bacterium
GCCGAGATGCGTGTATCTCAGCACACTCCGAGCGACTTGTTCAGACCTTCCCTAGTGCCTTTCCTGATTGAACTGGCGTCGCCAGTTCTACGACAGGGCTCTGATCCGCAGCAACCGCTGACCCGCAGGCCAGCAACAACGCAATTGCCATCACTTTCATGATGCACTCCAGATGCTCGTCCGCACCGCGGTAGGAGGACCGCATTGCTCGAGCAACCAGAGGATCGGCCCGAACGTTGTTGTTAATCCGCGCTACACAACAACGACTCGACGGACGAGTAGCATCACTGTGCCAAGGTGCACCCTCGGAGCCATTCCATGCTGTCGCGAGCGTTCCTGCTGGGGTTGTTGGGTTGTTTCTCTGTTCAAGCGGCCGTGCCTGAGCCCGGTTTCTACTGGGACCCTCGTGAAAACGGGAAGGGCTACTACATCGAACTGCAAGGAAATGTAGTTGTCGTCGTTGCATATGCTTCGCGCGCAAATGGCGACCCAATCTTTTACATTGGATCGGGTGATTTGCAGCCCGATTCCCCAGGCCCCCCCGACTACGACATCGTCCAGCCGACCGGCACTTATCCCATTCAAAAGGCGGTCATCGACCTTTTTGAGATTCGAGGTGGTCCTTGCTTGGCGTGTACGGGAAGTGGCGTTGCACAGACTTCGCAGACGGCACGCATTGCTCTGTGGTGGGTGCACTCGTCACAGCCCACGATCGAGCTCCTGAGCGACGGGGTGCAGCATCAACCGTTCGAACTCCAACGCTTCAACTTCGCGTTACCAACCATTGCCAGCTTTGATCCGGTGTTCCGAAGGACGCCCGACCTTCGCGGCGAGTGGGTGTTTACCGAGGTGACCGATCCTGCGGCCGTTCCCGTGCGTCTCAACTTTTCGGAAAGAGCGGAAGCCTCTGGCGTCGTTACCTATCGAGACCCATCAAGGAGTGCGGAAGCGCGTTGCTTCATTGAATTGAGCAAGCAGCCCGGTTGCGAATTCACTGTCGGCGGCACAGTTCGGTTCTCCGCCCAAGCTAACGATATTGGCTTGGCTCGCATCCAGGCGTACCGCGGGGACTTGCTGCCGCGCTCCGGATTGACCGGTCGAAGAGCTGAGACTTTCATCGGATACCGAATTCAGCGGTAGTAGTGATTGCGGGCGGTACGGCCACGGGGAGATGTCGTTCCTCTTCATGCGGCCCCTGTGTAAACCACGGCGGTTCGCTCCTAACTAGCGCGTTGGCGGACCGAACCATCTCGCGACGTTGATGCATACCAGCGCGCTGCTGGCTTGCGGGCGCGGTGATGCTGGTCAATGCGGCGTTCGCGTTGAGGTAGAACTGGCGTGCCCCGCCGTTCGCGCGCTGTCATTTGTCTTGCCAGCGTTGCAGCCGAGTGCCGAGCCGCAATCGTGCCTTCTCCTGTTCCGTCAACGGCGACGGAAATTCGGATGCACGGACCCTCGTACGAGCGGACACGACGACCCGGAGTCGACATCGCGGAGTTCCGGCAACGTTGTAGCAAATACCTCCACCACCGACCCACGAACAGACTTCGAGCGAAGCACTGCCACTGCCGGCGCGATCGTAGGCTGCAGTCGGATGCGCTCGAGCGTGGTCTGCATCTGTGCATGCGTCGCGTTTGGCAGCGCAACGCGCCAACGCACAAGCGCCGCGATCTCCGCAAACGCCTGCCAGACAGCGTGTGCAAAGCCGCGGAGCGATAGGTCTGGCCTGAGTCGCGGAGCGGACGCGGGCCCGCGTCCGCCTGCGCCGTGTTGCGTTGAAAAACGCGCTCGCCAGAGGGCAAGCGCATAGGCGACGGGACATAGCTCACCCCAGGGAACGTGCGGAAGGAGAACCCGAAGCGGCCCGATACTTGCCTCGCCTGCCGCGCAACGACACCGGCGGTGCTTGGAACATCGCCACTGCAACTCCCTTCGAATCGCCTTGAGGGTGGCGGCCCGATCACGTTCGATTGGTGACAGCTTGCCCATACCAGGTCGCCACGCGACGACAACTGCGGTGTGCACATATAGGCGAAGCAGCGGCAGCGACCCGAGGTGATCGCGCACTGCGCGTGGCGGCGGCACGCACGCTGCAATCACCGCGAAGCGAAATCGCGTCGGCGCGATCTCGTGCGTTCGGCTGTGCAACTCGGCGCTCAATTCCCGCCACCTGAAGGGGCTGCTCTCAGCACGCCGCAACCAGCTGGCCAAAGGCGCGAACGCTTGAGCCTCAGAGTCCTCGAAGCTCTGTCCTCGCACCCAATCACGCGGGTCGCCCGGCCCGAGCTGGCGCGAGCAGGCCTCGCAAGCGAATCCGACTGCGGCCCCGGCGACCAACGCATTGCGCCATGCCGGCTGTCCGCAGCCGACGCAGTCCACGCGCAGCGGTTCGCGATGCCACGGGCAACGTTCGAGTGCCGCAATCTGGAACAGCGTCGCGTGATACCCAACGGCCAAGCACTTCGGACAGTAGCGAATGAGATCCTGAGCGGCAACGAGGCCAACCAGAGTCGGTGCCACTCGGTCTAGCCCACGCGCACGTACATGGGCGAAGAGCGCCGGCGAATCGATTGCCGCAGAGCTCTTTGCCTCGAGCCAACGCAAATCCGTGAGGGATCGGGGATAGTGACATTGCGACCTGGACCATGTCGGCGGCACGCCCAGCACTCGGACTCCGATCTCCCTGGCGTTCGCGCAGTTGAGCGCACGCAGTTGCTGTAGTACCAACCATGGAGAGCCGTAGCGACCGGAGAGGTGCTCGAGGTATGTGAGGCTCATCGCGCTGAATCCTCGATCAACGCAACGCTTTCCTGAAAATTCGAAACCGTGACCGCGAACGCGAGTGCCTTGGCCGACGGCTGCCATCCGGGGCGGTCCTCTTTCGTGAAGTCCATCAGCAGGGCGTTGATCGCCTGAATGAGCCAGTGCATGCCGATGATCAAGGGCGCCTTTCGCGGCCCGTACGCCTTCTTGAACGCCAGCCATAGGGGCTCTGCAACCTGCTTGAGGCGAAAGCCGGCGCCGTATGCATGCGGAAACATGAACTCGGTGAAGCTCACTCCGGACTCCTCGGGAAAGACCAGCTTCGTGTCGTACTGCTCCAGCACGCACGCGAGCTCTTCTTCGCTCGAGATTCCCTCGAACAGATGCACGGTCGCCATGAAGCGCATCACCACATCTTTTGCGTCCGAGCCATAAAACGTGTTGCGGTTCGTGGCCAGCGATCGTTGGCCAAAGCAGACCGTGTGAACCCGCACACCAATGCGTTCGAGCCGGTTCAGAATCCGCTTGAGCACGCGCCACTGCGTAATGCGCATGTGTTGCGCCTCGTCGACCAGCATGACGAGCGTCCTCGCCTGCGACCGTTCCACCTTCGACCAGAGAAAGTTGATTAAGCGCAGGGCTCTCACCTCCGGTTCGCCGCTGCTCGAGAGGCTATGTCCGCATGCGACGAGGAGATCGCCGAGGAAGCGAATCTCTGATGGCGCTTTTTCTTTGTAGAACTGGGCGTCGAACCACAGCACGAAGAATTCTGGATACTCGCGCGCGATTCGGGCCTCGATCTCCGCGGAACACTCGGTTTTGCCCCAGCGTGGGTCGCTCATGAGCGCCATGCTGGGGTGGTGGTACCGAACCATGTTCCTGAAAAGCTGCCAGACGCGTTCGATCGGCGGACTGCTGAGGCGATACCGTCCAGTGATGACGGGATGCTGACTCGCCGGCACCTTTTGGACTTCAGGGGCGGAGCGGCGCGCCGCGGTGCGGCGCGCGCTCATGATCCTGGCCTCGTCAACCGTGCCAACGCCTCAGCCGTGGTGAGCGCTCTGACGGCATGCACACCGCCGGTGTCGGTCACAGTCGGCGGCTCCAGCCCCGACTCCTCACACAACTGCGCGAGCTTGGTCG
>CAZAHQ010000443.1:0-3902 GCA_964484415.1 uncultured Acidobacteriota bacterium
ACCGGCGCGGTGCGCATCAGCGGCTTTTCGGCCAGCGCAACCACGCTCGGAAACGCGCCGGCGATTTGTGCGTAGTCGACTTCGATCTGGTGATGCCGCGTACCCAACGCGCGCACGGCGACCTGCTGCTCGACGCGCTCGTCGTAGTCCTTGTCGGCAAACGCCACCGAGTACGTTTCGAGTGGTGCCGCGGTGACCGCACGTGTGATCGCAACGGCAGCCGTCGAGTCGAGTCCGCCCGAGAGGTAGGCACCCACCGGCACGTCAGCGCGCAGGCGGAGCTTGATTGAATCTTCCAACAGCGCGCGCAGTTCCTCGCTCGCCGCCGACAGGTTCCGAATCTGGGTCTCGTGCGAGGCGGGCTCCGGCACGTCCCAGTAACGCACCGCACGTGGCGCACGGCCTGGCTCGACGATCAAGAGATGGCCCGGAGGAAGCTCGTGAACTCCGTCGAGCACCGTTCGCGGTGCCACAGTGGTCCACAAGGTGAACGACTGGTCGATCCCTTGGGCATCGAACTGCGCAGGCACGCCCGCCGCCAGCAAACACTTGAGTTCCGACCCGAAGTAAAGACGCCCCGCGCGCTCGGTCCAGAACAACGGACGTATTCCCAGACGATCGCGTGCAATCAACAAACGCTGCCGTTTGGAATCCCACATCGCGAAGGCAAAGAACCCGTTCAGGCGCTCGACACAGGCATCGCCCCACTGCTCGTAAGCGTGAACGACCGTCTCGGTGTCGCTCTTGGTGCGGAACCGATGACCGAGCGCTTCCAAGACCGGCGTGAGCTCCAGGTAGTTGAAGATTTCGCCGTTGAAACTGATCCAGACCGAGCCGTCTTCGTTGCACATCGGTTGATCGCCGGTCGACAGATCGATGATCGACAAGCGCGCATGCGCTAGCCCACATGCACCGTCGCGCCGCAATCCGAATCCATCGGGACCGCGATGCCGCACCGCCGCGATCATCGCCGCCAACTCGGCTGGTTGCGGCACGGCATCGCCGCGGCGGTCGAGTATCCCGGCAATACCGCACATGGTGACGGGCTCCCCGCGGAACCTATTTCCAGCCTTCCTGGTTATCCAGGAGCTGGTCTTCGGGGACCGGGCGCAACGGCTTGGCCGGCGAACCCATCACGATCATCTTGGCAGGTACATCGCGTGAAACCACGGAGCCGGCAGCCACCAGAGCGTCGGCACCGATCGTCCTTCCCGGCAGGACCGTGACGTTCGCACCGATCCGGGCGCCGCGCTCCATCGTCACCCCTTTGTGGTACTTGAATCGGTCCTTGGTGCGTCCCAGGAAGTTGTCGTTGGTGAACGTCACCTCGGGGGCCACGAAACACCCTTCGGCGATCGACGAGAGCGCCGTGATGTAGGCCTCGGTTTCGATCTTGCAGCGACGACCGATCGTGACCTTGTTCTCGACCGTCACCCCACGACCGATGATCGTCATCTCGCCGATCGTGACGTCCTCACGGACGGTCGCTTGGTCGGCCAGCATGACCTTATCGCCGATCTGTGCGCCGCGATAGACGATGACGTGCGCACCCATCAGGCAGGCGTTGCCGAGCGTGAGCGCAGGCAGTTCCTTGATGGTCGTGATCGCCGAAGCCGCCGCGCGCATCGGCGTCTTGCCCAACACGACGTGATCGTCGACGCGACACTCATCGCCGAGCACGGTGTCGGCGTGGATCACGACATAGCTACCGACCTGGCAATTCTTCCCGAGTTTGACGCCGGCGTGCACCACGCACCCGTGGCCGAACACCGTGCCTGGGCCGATCTGTGCGCTGGGATGAATCACGCTGCTGCCAAACCCCGTCGTGGCGGTACTCACAGTCGAACCTCCAAAGAAGCCAGTTGGACAGGTGCTCCGCCCTTGTCCAGTGACTGTTGCGCCGCTTCCAGCATTCTGACGACGGTCAGGCCATTCTGACCGTCGCTGCGTGGGGTCTTGCCCTCGCGAATACAGGCCAAGAAGTGCTTGGCCTCCACCTTCAGCGGCTCTTCGAGTTTGATGTTGGGAATCAGAATGTCTCCCGAACGTACGGTGAGATGTTCCTCATAACCGACCGCGGCCGGGACGCGATCGGCCCCTTTGTCGTAGACACGGACCTTCTCGGCCGACATGTCGTCGAACACTGCCATTCGCTTGGTGCCGACCAACACGATTCGACGCGATTTGTGCGGATCGAGCCACGACACGTGGATGTTGGCCATGCGCCCGTCGCGGTAACGGACGTTCGTAAAGACCACATCGTGGATGTTGGGTTGCAAGTACGCAGCACCGCGCGACGAGACGTCGGCGATGTCGGTGCCCAACAAAAACGCCGCCACCGAAAGATCGTGCGGCGCAAACGACCACAAGGCGTTCTCGTCCTTGCGGATCGTACCGAGATTGACTCTTTCGCAGTAGACGTAACGCGGTTCGCCGAGCGTACCGTCGTCGATCAACTGGCGCAGGTACAGCACGGCCGAGTGATAGAGCAGCAGGTGCCCCGTCATCAGCACCTTGCCGCTTCTCTCGGCAGCAGCGACGGTCGCTTCCGCGTCCGCCACCGAGAGTGCCATCGGCTTCTCTACCAGGACGTGCTTTCCGGCATGCAACGCCGCCTGCGCCAACGGCGCATGCGAGGGTGACGGTGTGGCGATGACGACTGCGTCAACGTCCTCACACGCGATCAGACCCGTGCCGTCTTCGAACAGTTTCAGGTTGGGGTAGTTGCGCGAAAGATTCCCGCGCACCTCCGGCCGCGCATCGGAGGCTGCCGTGAGTTTGCACTCCGGCACTCCCGCGAAACTACGGACGTGGTTCATGCCCCAGGCGCCGGCGCCAATCACGCCGATCCGAATCATGACGCACCCCTTCCGTGGCGAGCTGCGACCCTCGCTTCGTAGTGCTCGGTCAACCGTCGGCTCACGCCTGAACCCGGTTGCGCTCCAACCAAGCCAACAGCTCGGACTTTTTGTAGCGCAACGACGAGGTGCGTCCGGAGCCCACGCGATAGGCCGGTAGCTGCTTGCTCTTGGTCAACTCCCAGAGCTTCGTGCGGCCGATCTTGAGGAACTCTTGCGCCTCGCGGCTGGTGAGGATCTCTTCCTCGCGGTCAGTCATTTCGGTCGTAGACATGTGCTCTGTCTCCCTTCCTTGTTGTTGCCGGAGCGGGCCGCTCCGGTCTTCCCCGTTGATGGTTCGTGCTATAAAGCCCTTCCCTTCCGAAGAGCCAATTCGTGTTCGTTGCTGCCACTCTGCAAGCCTTGGTCCGGAGCGAACCAGACGCGAATCTCGCGGTGCCTGCCGATGCGTGGCCTGCGTTGCTCGAGCGTGCTGCCGACACCGACTCGCTCGGGCTTCTCGCATTGGTTTGCGAATCTGCGGGTGCGCCCGCCGCGGTGCGAGAAAAACTCGATCGGCATCTCATCCGCGAGGCGCGCCATCAAGCGTTGTGTTGGGTGGAGGCCGAGCGCCTCTGCGCCGCCCTCACCGCAAACGGGATCGCTTCCGTGGTTCTCAAGGGAGCGGCACTGGCGCGCAGCATTTACCCGCGCCCCGGAGTCCGGACCTTTCGTGATCTCGATCTGCTGGTGCGCCCCGATCAACGTGACGCGGCTCATCGGTTGCTGCTGACCCTCGGATACCAAGATGCCGTCCCCGAAGCGCTGCTCGAGGTTTACCGTCGCGATCACTTCCACTTCATCCTGGAAGGCGTTGGCCGCCCGCGCGTGGAATTGCATTGGAGTCTCGTGCGCCCCGACGAACCGTATCGGCTCAACGCGGACGATCTTCTGCTCGATGCTCGAGAAATCGTCGGAATCAATCGCTTTCCGTGTCCCCACCCCGATGGCCATGTCTTGCATGTCGCGGCCAGCCTGCTGCGCAGTGGGTTTACGGAGTTCAAA
>CAZAHQ010000444.1:0-3900 GCA_964484415.1 uncultured Acidobacteriota bacterium
AGCCGTGCTCCTACGGTGTATGAGAGTAACGGCTGCGTTGTCACGCTTGGTGGCGCGCGATTCGAGACCCGCGTCGAATTCCTTGAGGAAGTGGCGCAGCTTGGGTTCATCGACGTCCAGCGACTTGCCCGCGCCGTTGAGCACCGCCTTTACGCTCTCGGCCACCAGCTTCTTCAAGCGCTGTATTTCGGCCTGCGCTTGACGAAGGAGTGCTGCTTCACTCGTTTCGTCGTTCACCTGGGCGTACGGCTGCGTCTTGGCGAGGTACCGATCGGCAGTGCGACGGTACTTCTTGGTGAGATTCTGAGTAACGGTAATCGGGTCGACCAACAGCAAGGCCCAGTCGGGCTCGGCACTCGACTCTTGAGTCGTTTCAATCAAAGCTAGGTGGTCGTCTTCTTGCAGGTCAATTAGGGGCAGCTGGGGCGGCCTCACTCGCTCTAGTTGCTCTATCGTCGGAAGCGGCAGGGGAATACGCGAAACCAGGAAGTAGAAGCAGAGTCGCGTGCCTGCCTGTTCGATGGGGAGCGTCAGGTGGCGCCCGGTGGGCGTCATCTGTGGGTTGCTGGAGACGGCCGCAGCATTGCGCGCGTCGAGTCCGTGACACTCCGAGAGGTCACCACTGGCGTCGACGTAAATACATCGGAACAACGGGTTACCGGCAACCATGGGCACGATATCCGTGAACAGCGGTAGCGTGGCCCGCGCGGCCCCCTCTTCGAGAAACACGTAGACGTAGCAGTCGCGGAGCGGCACGAGGTCTGCTTCCAGCATGTGCGCTGGGCGCGAATCGGTCTTCTTCGCCAGGGGGATCCACGTGGACGGCGAAGGGTCGCGCGAGCGAATGTCGTAGGAAGTGTAGTGCGCGAGGGTCAACTTGCGACTGAATGCGGTGGTCATGTGTCAGCGCCTTGGAGAGAGGTTTCGAGGTCGTAGCGGAGGTAGCTGATGTCGTCTTCGCAGCCGCTGGGTGTGGTAGGGTTTTGGGGAACGAGCGAGGGGTCACCGATCAGGCTTCGATATTTGACCTGATTGAAGATGAAGATGGCCTTCCCGCCGTAGCTCTGCTCGAGCGAATACGTTCCGCTGCGGATGACGTTCGTGAAACAGAGCTGACGAAAGTTGTCGTGAGACGGATCCGGTGTGGCGGCGCCGCCGCGCTGGACTTCATCGTAAGCTCCGTCCTTGGACCGCAGCCGATATCGGATGTCGTCCGGAACGAGGTCTCGAGGAGCGTGGAATCGAACGAGGACTTTGCCGAACTTGACGTCGTGGGCAGTCATTTCCAACTTCACCCGTTCATACTCGTCTGGCAAGTACACTTCACACGCCTCAGGGCTGCTTTCGGCGGTGGCCAAGTCGGGCTCGTGACCGTATTCGAAGAACATTACTTCGACGCGGCGATTGCTCTGGGACGCGTAGTTGTCGCGCTTGCGATTATCGGCGCCCCGGTCGATGGGTTGTGTCTCACCGAAACCCAGCGCGCGACGCTGGTTGTCGACCCACTGGAGCTTGGCGCGCAGACTCACCATCTCCGCTGGCTCTTCACCCAGCTCCGAAGCGATGCTGTACTGCATCACGTCGAAGAACGCGCCCCAGGTGTCTGGGCCCACGTCGCCATCGATGGCGAGCTCCTTGGCACTTGGCACGCCCAACGCTTCACGCTGGGTGTTGTACTCGCTTTGGAACACCTTGACCGGATCGACACCGGTGCCCTCGACGTCATCGATCTTGCCGGGGTCGCAACTAAAAGCCACCGCCTCGAACCCTTGGCAGCACCAAGCCAAGATCTGTTTGTAGTCGCTGATGCGGTGGCGGGCGTCCACGAGCGAGACGAAGCTGTCGCGGTCGCCAACTAGGAGCGCGAGCGCCACTTGCGCCCGTTCTTTCGATAGCTGTTCATTGTCGGAGTCGCTGCCTACGGAGTCGGCGTGCCCACCAATGAACAGACGATAGTTCGGATGCTCGTCGCAGAAGCGGAGCGCAGTGGCAAAGGCGCTCGCGCTGCTTGGCAGGGAACGTTCGCTCGAGGCGGGGCTCGGCGCGTTGGTCGTGGTTGGTGCGTCCCCGTGGGGTAACACGACGCACGAATCGGTGCGAAACAGAAGGTCGGGAAGCTCTAGGAACTTCAGTTGGCGTAGCTCGGGTGCAACTACTATGTCCTGCTCCTCCGTTGCGCGGGTTCGCCACTCGGTGTACTCGGGGCCGCCCACCGAGCCGACGGGTGGTAGGATGCCGAAGTCAATGTCGAAGAAGAACAGCTCCACGCGGCAGTCTGGCACGCCCGTCGTGCCGCTGGCTGTGTCGTCCTTCGGCGCAGATGTTGCAGCCAAATCCAAGGGCAAGCCGGTCTTGGCGAGGGGGTAATCCCCGCGTTCACCGAGCGTCGCAAGCGACACGGGGTACCCAGGCGTCTCACGCAACGACACACTGCCCATGCTCATGTATTCGGCGATCAATGCGCGTCGCGTTTGCGGCCCGGCAACATTGTCGACAGTTAGCCCACGTGTGCGTTGGAACCATTCGACGATAGTCTCCCCCGCCTCGGCGCTGCTCGGGGCAGCTTGCGGTTGCCCGTACCGCGGTTCCGCGCGGGTTTGCACTGTCCGCCGGGCGGAATAGTCGGGCAGTGAACGCAACATCAAGCCATCTTCGCGCTGCCCCCACTGATTGGCGTGGTGCTTGTCGTAGTGAGCGAGCCAGCTTTCAGCGTCTTGTTCGAAAAACGCCTTGACCACGGCGGCCCGATCACTCGACAAGTGGTCATCGAACGCTTGATCATTCGTCGCCTCTGCATGCCCGACAATCAGCAGGTGACTCGGCGCGCGACCACTCCACCAAGTCAGAGTTGCTAACAGCTCTCTTGCCGCAGCCGGCATGAGAAAGCTTTTGTTCGCGTCGAATACCGCGCCGCGCGTGCGCCGAAACGCAACCTCCGGTGTCGGGCCAACTTTGCACACCTTCCGGCCACAACCTTTGCTTACCGTCACCCGTTCTTCGAAGGTGCGCGTTTGGGAATAACTGCGGCCAGTGAAGTACGTGACCGTCAACGTGACCGTGTATTCGCCGACCGGCACGTCCGCATGGCGAAGCTGACCGTATTCATCCGTCTTGCCACTGAAGGAGCGCGGACCGCTTACTTGGTAGGGGCACGCGATGTGGCGGTTCTTGCCGCGACCATCCCACCACTCGACGAATAGTTCGTCGAGCACCGGGGTAATGACGATCAAGTGTTCTTCTTTTGCGACAAGCGCGAAGCTCTCGATGCTTTCACCAAGTTCAGCCGTGAGCAGGTTCTTGGCTCGAGGAAGATCGCCACTACGCGCGTTGCGCCACCGAGGCGTCACTAGATCGCGCAGCTGCTGCAGGCTCTTCACGTGCAGCGACGCCCGCGAAGCCGTGACCCCGTCGAGACGCACCTGACCCGCGCCGTTGGTGACGAGATCGTAGCGCTGTCCTTCACAGGTCAAGACCAGTTCGAGCCCAGTGATGGGCTCATTGACCTCGTCGACGACGGTGGCGTCGAAGTATGTCGATTCCGGTTCGCCCCCGCTCTCTAATGGTTGAGCTTCAGGCGGGGCGACGCTACTGACGATATCGAGATCGCGTTCCACGCGGGTGAGCTGGAGCGCGCCGCTAGTTACTGCCCGCTCAAAGGCATCCCACGCCTGCATCCGCGAGCGCTCCCACGAGGCTACGGACGAAGACGCCGTGGCTGCCGATCTCGCGCTGAACGGTGAAACGATCGCACCGAACGCCGAGCCAGAGCCGCACGCGCGGAACCAACGCTCGATAGGTTCAACGACCGCTTGATGATGGTTGGAGAAGGCATGGCGCAGGAAAAACAGCGCCGACGAGGACTCGTGAGGATCGCTCGCTCTCGTCCCGCCACCGGGCGAC